>NZ_DJUS01000177.1:1957-9380 GCF_002438365.1 Pseudomonas sp. UBA6276 | reverse complement strand
GGCTTTTCACACAGAGCCTAGTAAACCTCACCCATGGGTGGCTTGCCAATGGTCGCCGCCCTCTCGATTTGACTGCGCCTCGGCAGTGACCCAAGCTGAATACCCCGGCCAAGCCTGCGCCTCTTCGGATACCTGCATGTCTAAACGCGTTCGCCTTTCGCTGATCTTGACTGTGTTTTCGCTGCTGCTGGCAGGCCTGTGGTATGCCTTGCGCCCCGCCGCCACCACGGCGCCGGTTGCACCGCAACAGGGCTACACCAAGGCCCTGAACCAGGCCCGCAACGGTCAACCAGGCGCGGCCCGCGTGCTCTATCAGCAGCTGGCGCGCAGCGATCTTGCACCCGAGCGCCGCGCTGCGCTGTATGCCCAACTGCACAACTACCCCAGCCCGCAGGCGCTCAAACTGGCCAGCGCCGATCTGCACAGCGACGAGGCGCAGGTACGACATGCCGCGATCGATGCGGTAATCGGGCTCGTCCCCGAAAGTCAGCGCAGCGTGCTGCTCGGCCCGTTGCTGGAAGACGAGGATCAGGCCATCCGCTTCCATGCCGCCAGTGGCCTGCTCGGCCTGCCGGTCGATGAGTTGGGGCTGTATTTCGCTCACCTGGACAAGGTGGTGAACGCCTACATCGCCGACCTGCAAGGACACACCGACGACGCCACCGCTCAGCTCGAACTGGCGCGCCTGTATCTGCACGATGCGGCCTACCCGCAGGCAGAGCAGGCCCTGACGCGATACCGCACCTTGGCGCCCGACGACCTTGAAGCCATTGCCGTGCAAGTGGAGCTGCTCGAACGCCAAGGCAAAAGCGACTCGGCCCGCGCCTTGCTGGCTGAGCAGTTGCTCGCCCATCCGCAATCGGCGCTGTTACAGCAGCAACTGGGCCTCTGGTTGATGGCCCATGACGAGGACGAATACGCCCTGCTCGCCCTCGCCCGTGCGGTGGAACTGGCTCCGGACAACAACCATTACCGCTACGTGCTGGCCACCAACCTGCACGACCTGCAGCAGATCGAGGCGGCGCAGAAACAGCTGGAAGAGATCCTGCGCCGTGATCCGGCCAACCGCCGCGCCCGGGTGCTGTTGATCCAGTACTGGAAGGAAACCGGGCAGTTGCAGAATGTGCAGATACTGTTGGCCGAACTGGAACAGCAGAACGCCGACGATCCAAGCCTGCAACAGGGCCTGTGAAATCGCCCAGTTCCAATGGCGAATTTCGGTCATGCCACCCAGGAACCTCGCTACCGGCACGGTGTCCAGTATCATGCTGTAGCACATTGCGCAACGCAGCCCTTCCCGCTACCCGAGGATACCTTTTTGACGACGGCCAAAGCAGCCACCGGTATTGCCGGGCTGGACGATATCTTGGGCGGAGGTCTGACCCGCAGCCATATCTTCCTTCTGGAAGGCCAGCCGGGCGCAGGCAAGACGACGGTAGCGCTGCAATTTCTCCTCGAAGGCGTTGCGCAGAACGAAACCTGCCTCTATATCACCCTCTCCGAAACCGCCAGGGAGCTGCGCGAAGGCGCCCTTTCCCATGGCTGGGAGCTGGACGAACGGGTCACGGTGTTCGAACTGACCCCACCCGAATTGGTGCTGGACCTGCAACAGCAGCAAAGCCTGCTGTACAGCAGCGACCTGGAGCTGGGCGAAGCGACCCGGCAGATCTTCGATGAGGTGGAACGGGTAAAACCCTCCCGGGTGGTGTTGGACAGCCTCTCGGAGGTGCGTCTGCTGGCTCAGGGTTCGCTGCGCTATCGCCGGCAGATCCTGGCCATCAAACACTATTTCGCCCGCTTCCATGCCACGGTGCTGCTGCTCGACGACATGACCAGCGAGCCGCTGGACAAGACGTTGCACAGCATCGCCCACGGCGTGATTCGCCTGGAAGAAACCGCACCCGACTACGGTGCCGAACGGCGCCGTCTGCGCATCATGAAATACCGTGGGCAGAAATACCGCGGTGGCTATCACGACTTCACCATCCAGCCCGACGGTATTCACGTTTACCCACGTCTGGTGGCGGCCGAGTTCCGTGCCCGCTACGAACGCAGCCAACTGACCTCGGGCATCGCCGAACTGGACGCGCTGCTGGGCGGCGGTGTCGAGAACGGTTCGAGCACCTTGATCATCGGCCCTGCCGGTACCGGCAAATCCTTGCTGTCCATGGTCTTCGCCGCCGCAGCGGTGGAGCGCGGCGAAAAAGTCGCGCTGTTCATCTTCGACGAAGAACTCAGCCTGCTCTTCGAGCGCATGAAGAACCTGGGCATCGACCTCGAGGCCTACCAGCATCGCGGCCAGATGATCATCCAGCAGGTGGACGCTGCCGAGCAGTCGCCCGGCGAGTTTGCCCACATGGTGCGTACCAGCATCAACCTGCATTCCATCAAGACGGTCGTGATCGACAGCATCAACGGCTACCACGCCGCCATGATGGGCGAAAGCACGCCGGTGCTGCACATCCACGAACTGCTGCTCTACCTCAACCGCCTGGGCGCCTCCACCTTCATGACCGTGGCTCAGCAGGGGCTGGTTGGCGACATGAAGGCGCCGGTGGACATCACCTACCTGGCCGATACGGTCATCCTGTTGCGCTACTTCGAGGCGCTGGGCAACGTGCGGCGTGCGGTGTCGGTGATCAAGAAGCGCTTCGGCAGCCATGAAAACACCATCCGCGAATACAAGATCAGCAGTCAGGGCATGACCGTTGGCGAACCACTGAGCGCGTTCCAAGGGGTGCTGCGCGGCGTACCGACCTACATCGGTGAAGCCCGCCCCCTGCTCGAAGCAGACGATCAGTGAAGATGTCCATCCCCACCTCGGAACGGGTGCTGGTCCTGGCGCCCCTGGGCCGCGATAGCCAGGTCGCCTTGCAGATCCTTGGCCAGGCGGGCATAGAGGGGGCTGCGGTGGCGGATGTCGACCAGCTTTGCACACACCTGCAACGTGAAGGCGCAGGCGTGTGCCTCATCGCCAACGAAGCGCTGTCCGAAGCCCGGATGCAGCCCCTGCTGGTTTATCTGAGTCAGCAACCGGCCTGGTCCGACCTGCCGATCGTGCTGATGACCCACCAGCGCGCCGCCGATCAGGCGCAGTCCATGCGCCTCGCGGCGCGCCTGGGCAACGTGACCTTCGTGGAGCGCCCGTTCCACCCCATGACGTTGGTCAGCCTGGCCAAGACCGCCATTCGTGGCCGTCGCCGTCAATACGAAGCCCGGGATCGTCTGCTCGACCTGAGTGAAAGCGAACAGCGCTTGCAACATGCCATGAGCGCCGGTCGCCTCGGCGCCTGGGAACTGACCTGCCACCCGCTACAGCTGAATTGCTCGAACCGGACCCGCGCCCACTACGGCATCGAGGCCGGCGCCCGCTTCGATTACTCAGATTGGCTGTTGTGCGTTCATCCCAGCGATCAAGCGATGATGCAGGAAGCGCTGATCGACAGCCTGCAACTGGGTGCCGATTTCGCCGCGCAATTCCGCAATCGCTGGCCCGACGGTTCGCTGCACTGGGTCGACGTGCGCGCCCGGGCGATCCCTGACGAGAAAGGCCTGATCCAGGCGTTGGTCGGGGTGACCACCGATATCACCGAGCAGAAGGCCGCCGAACAGCAGTTGCGCGAACTCAACGGCAACCTGGAACAGCAGGTCGAAGAACGTACCGCTCAGGTGCGCATCAACGAAGAAGCCCTGCGCCAGGCGCAGAAGATGGAAGCGGTCGGCCAGTTGACCGGGGGCATTGCCCACGACTTCAACAACATGCTCACCGGCATCATCGGCAGTCTGGAACTGATGCGTCGACGCATGAAGCGCGATCAGTTCGACGACCTGCCCAAACTCATCGATATGGGGATCAGCTCGGCCAACCGCGCAGCGTCGCTGACCCACCGGCTTTTGGCGTTTTCCCGCCGTCAGTCTCTGGATTCCAAGCCGGTCCAGGTCAACGAGCTGGTCCGCTCGATGGAAGAGCTGCTGCACCGCAGCCTCAACGAGAGCATCACCTTGCACCTGCGCCTCGACCCGCAACTGTGGATCGCCGAAGCCGACCCGCATCAGCTGGAAAGCGCCCTGCTCAACCTGGTGATCAACGCCCGCGACGCCATGCCGGGGGCTGGCGAGGTGATCGTCGAAACGGGCAATCGTCATCTCGACGAACGCTTCACCTCCGGCCAGCAGAATCTGGAGCCGGGCGACTATATCCTGCTCAGTGTCAGCGATACCGGGCTGGGCATGGACCCCGCCGTAGTCGACCGTGCGTTCGACCCGTTTTTCACCACCAAACCCATCGGCCAAGGCACCGGCCTTGGGTTGTCGATGATCTACGGCTTCAGCAAGCAGTCCCGCGGGCACGTGGCCATCGACAGCACACCCGGCCAGGGCACCACGGTGCAGCTCTATCTACCGCGTTGCTACGCCTCGCAGCTGCCGCACGCGCTGGTGCCGGTAATCGAGTCACCCATGGCGCGCAACGGCGAGACGGTATTGATCGTGGAGGACGACAACGCGGTGCGCACCTTGGTCTGCGAAGTGCTGCGCGAGCTGGGTTACGGCTACCTGGAGGCAGCCGACGCCAGTGCCGCACAACCGATTCTGGCGTCCGGGCAGCGCATCGACCTGCTGATCAGCGACGTCGGTCTGCCCGGCATGAATGGCCGGCAACTCGCCGAAGTAGCGCGCACCCTGCGGCCTGGGCTCAAGGTGCTGTTCATCACCGGCTATGCCCAGGATGCGGAAGTGCGTGCCGGTTTCCTCGATGACGGCATGCAGATGATCACCAAGCCGTTCGCCTTCGACGTCCTCACCGCCAAGGTCCGGGAGATGTCCCAGGCTTGATTCAGCGCTTGGGCTTGATCCGCAGGTCGCTGAAGCATGGCAGGCTGGCGTCGACGCGGTCGGAGGCGCGGGCGCCGGGCCTGGTCGCCGTTTCCACGTACCAGTAACAGCTGTGGATGGCTCGGGTGATCCCGACGTAGGCCAGGCGCAGCGCTTCTTCATGCTGAGCGCTGTCGTAGCCGTCCGTCTGCCCCGGTGGCGCCAGACCGGCCAGGGCATACACCTTATTCTTGTAGGGCGAGCGACTGGCGTATTGGCAGTCGCCCAGGAGAAACACCGCATCGGCCTGTAGCCCTTTGGCGCTGTGGAAGGTGAGCTGACGCAAGCGACGCTGCTCCACCGGCAGCGCCTGCTCGAGCTGCAACAGGCCCTGGATATGTTCGGCCAGTGCCTGGCGATCACTGTTGCGGCGATACAGCACCAGAATCGAATCGCCGGCCGCATGATGCTCGGTGGCGCGCCGGGCGAGGTCTGCAAGGTCTCGAGTCAGGACGCTGACGGGTACCGGCTCGCGAGTGAACGTCGTGCGCGCCTGGGCTTTCTTGCCCGGTATGGCCGGCGCTGATGCGACGACATGTTCGGCGGCGTCGATCACGACCTGGTGGCTGCGGTAGTTGTCGATCAGCAGGATGCGCGTGTGCTTGTGGGCACTGAAAGTGCGATTGAATTGCATGAAGTAGCTGGGCGTACTGCCGCGCCAGCCGTAGATCGATTGCCAGTCGTCACCGACGCACATCAGCGAACTGTGCTGGGCCGCTCGCTCACCGGCCAGAGAAGAACCTCGACGAAGGATTTCGGCAAGGCTTGCCTTAAGCCAGCCGACGATCTGCGCAGAAATGTCCTGGAATTCATCGACCAGCAGATGAGACATGGGGCGCAGGGCTTCATCGGGCAGCTCGCAGACCCTGGAGTCAGAGCCCTCTCCCAACAGCGCGAACATGCGGTTGAACAGCATGATGGGCGGGGTCTGCCGCTGCAGGTGCGCTTCGAGCGCTGGCCAGTAGGTGCGTAGTGCGGCAAAGAAGGCCGCTTCGGGGTCACCGGCTTCCCAGGTCATTCGGTCAATGGCATCGACTACCTGCAACCCGAGATTCTCGATGAAGGTTGCGGCGGCCACGAAACAATCGAGCAGTGGCGCTGGAGAAAGCTCGCCAGGGAGCTGGTACTCGAAACCCGGACCGGACAGCGCCTTGCTATTCAATGCGCTCAAAACTTTTTTCGCATCGGCCGGGTTATCCAACCAAATCAGTGGCTTATCGCAGAAAGCTTGAAAAAGGGTGCGCTTAACGGCCCACTCACCCCAGACAGGTATCTTGGCGCCCGGCCGGGTCAATTGGGAGTCGGTATTGGCATCGAAACCCAATACAACCCATGTGTCGAGTTTAGCTATGTACCCATGGGTATGGAATGTAAATCCTTTTATATCAATGGCTTGGCGATCTATCTTGATCCCCTTTATAGGCCAAGCGTTCGTTTTTCGCCATTGATCTTCGATCAGGTCACACAGCTCAACATCGCGGGCACTGGCCAGGCTCAGGGCCTTGAGGCGTTTCTGTACATCAGGGTCTTGCGGGTCGAGCTTGCGCAACTGGGCTGCGCCTTTGCGCAGGCTGGCGATATGACTGGCAAATGCAGGATCGCTGGTCATCAGATCGCGATAGCACTCGTTCATCAACTGGCGCTGGGTATCGTTGAGACGCAGCTGGAAGGGGTTGGCTTCTTCGGCGCCTGCGCCAGCGGCGCCCAGATTCTCGAAAGCGCGAACGTCGGACAGGCCAGGAAGCGCATGGACCATGGGCAGAACCAGCGAATGGTAGGTTCTGACGACTTCACGCAGATTCTCGAATAGATACGAAACCTCCCATTTATCAAAGGCTTCGCATAACTTCTTGATAAAGTCTCGACGTGACTCCCGGGTGAAGGTTACGACGCTGAGGCTGTCGAGTTCGAATCCTAGGTAGTGGTGCAGGACCAGCACTCTGAGCACCAGCGACGTGGACTTGCCCGCGCCGGCGCCAGCGACTACGCACGTGGCCGGTGTGGTACTGAAGATCATCTTCCACTGCGCGGCGCTTGGTTGAGCGTGTTCGGGAAGCCGTGCAGCGACGTCGGCCTTGATGGTCTTTTTCAGGGCTGGGGTGAGTTCTAGTTGCCAGGGGGCGAACAGCAAAGGCTGTGGCGCCGGTAGCGTGGCGGGCTTCTTTGGCGCATGGGCGGGCCGCTTCGACGTTGATGCGGGAGAGGGTTCGCAGGAGGGTTCGGGCGCAGGTGATTCGATCAGTGGCGTATGGAACCAGGCATCACGTTGCTGCGAACGCAGCCAACGCCAGCCCCGGGCAATCAGGCTTTGAGCCTGACGGTCTTTGTCGGTGGGTTGCGATGACACGAAAACTCCTGGGCATGTCGCGAGAGCCGCAATATACCAAAGATCCTTATCGCTGACGCTGAGCAGGTCAAGCGGTGTGCCTGATGCTCCGTGGTGCCTGCCGACGCGGCTTGCGCCGCTGCTACAGGGGCCGTGTTTGCCATCGGTCCGCGCGTCGGCGGTGCGTGCGGTGTATCTGGAAGACCGCGTCAAGGCCGGACGCGG
>NZ_DJUS01000177.1:0-1876 GCF_002438365.1 Pseudomonas sp. UBA6276 | reverse complement strand
CTTCTGTAGCAGCGGCGCACGCGGTTTATCCAGGAGGACGCACGAAATCAACCGATGGCGGAATCCACCAACACCTGCGCTTCGGCCACCAGACGCTGCAGGTGGGCTTCGTCGATGAAGCTTTCGGCGTAGATCTTGTAGATGTCCTCGGTGCCCGATGGGCGCGCGGCGAACCAGCCGTTGGCGGTGATGACCTTCAGGCCGCCGATGGCCTGGCCGTTACCAGGCGCATGGCTGAGGATCTGTTCGATCGGCTCGCCGGCCAGCTCGGTCGACTTGACCTGCTCGGGCGACAATTTGCTCAAGGCCGCCTTCTGCTGCGGATTGGCCTTGGCTTCAACACGAGTGGAGAACGGCTCGCCCAGGGTTTGCGTCAATGCGTCATAGGCCTGGCTTGGATCCCGACCGGTACGAGCGGTCATTTCAGCCGCCAGCAACGCAGGGATCAGACCGTCCTTGTCGGTGGTCCAGACACTGCCATCCATGCGCAGGAACGACGCGCCGGCGCTCTCCTCTCCACCGAAACCCAGCGAACCGTCGAACAGCCCATCGGCGAAATACTTGAAGCCCACCGGCACTTCATGCAAACGGCGACCCAGGCGTGCGGTCACACGGTCGATCAGGCCACTGCTGACCACGGTCTTGCCCACAGCCGCGTCGTTGCGCCATTGCGGACGGTTCTGGAACAGGTAGTCGATGGCCACGGCCAGGTAATTGTTCGGCGCCAGCAAGCCACCGGTTGGCGTCACGATACCGTGACGGTCGTGGTCAGGGTCGCAGGCGAACGCCACATCGAAGCGATCCTTGAGGCCGATCAGCCCCTGCATGGCATGGCTGGAGGACGGATCCATCCGAATCTGTCCATCCCAATCCACGCACATGAAACGGAACGTGGAATCGACTTCGGTGTTCACCACCTCCAGGTCCAGCTGATAGTGCTCGGCAATCGCCGACCAGTAGCGCACGCCTGCCCCACCCAGCGGATCCACACCCAGACGCAGACCGGCTTTGCGGATCACATCGAAGTCGATCACGTTGACCAAGTCAGCCACGTAGTGATGGATGTAGTCGTGACGATGGGTGGTCGCCGCTTTCAGTGCTTGCTCATGGGGCATGCGCTTCACATCGCGCAGACCATCGGCGAGCAACTCGTTGGCTTTGGCTTCGATCCACTTGGTCACGTCGCCGTCGGCAGGTCCGCCATTGGGTGGGTTGTACTTGAAGCCACCGCTTTGCGGCGGGTTGTGCGACGGCGTGATCACCACGCCATCGGCCAGGCCGCTGCTGCGACCGCGGTTGTAGCAGATGATCGCGTGGGAGACGGCTGGAGTCGGCGTGTACTCGTCGTCCTTGGACAGCATGACCTGCACACCATTGGCCGCGAACACTTCCAGCGCGCTGGCGCCGGCAGGCGTCGACAGCGCGTGGGTGTCGATGCCGACGAACAGCGGGCCGTCGATGCCTTTGCTGGTACGGTAGAGGCAGATCGCCTGGCTGATGGCCAGAACGTGATTTTCGTTGAAGCTCAAGTCGAATGAGCTGCCACGGTGGCCCGAAGTGCCGAACGCCACACGCTGGGTAGGCTCGCTCGCGTCCGGTTGGCCGGTGTAATAAGCCGTGACCAGGCGCGGGATGTCGATCAGCAGCTGGGCTGGGGCAGGTTTGCCCGCAAACGGACTGAGCTTCATGCAAAAACCTCTAATGTAGGTACCGAAACGGAGAATGACAGTTTAGTGGCACTTCGACACTGGAGGTAGGGATTTGATTCCCTTTTTTGACGCTTATTTATCGAGCTGACGGGCAACGGATTGCCCGCTGCCCTTCGCAGCGCCCGATCAGGTGATCGGCGCCGGGTTGAACAAGGTGATGTCGTTGT
>NZ_DJUS01000108.1:0-8263 GCF_002438365.1 Pseudomonas sp. UBA6276 | reverse complement strand
CGTGTCGGCCTGCCTGGCCACCCCGTTCAAGATCAAGGGCCTGAACTACTCCATCGCCTCGGCTTGCGCCACCAGCGCGCACTGCATCGGTACGGCTATGGAACAGATCCAGATGGGCAAGCAGGACGTCGTCTTCGCCGGTGGCGGTGAAGAGGAGCACTGGAGCCAGTCGTTCCTGTTCGATGCCATGGGCGCCCTGTCCAGCAAGCGCAACGACACGCCTGAGAAAGCTTCGCGCGCCTACGACAGCGACCGTGATGGCTTCGTCATCGCCGGTGGCGGTGGCATGGTGGTGGTCGAGGAACTGGAACACGCCCTGGCCCGCGGCGCGCACATCTACGCCGAGATCGTCGGCTACGGCGCGACCTCCGATGGGTACGACATGGTCGCGCCAAGCGGCGAAGGCGCCATCCGCTGCATGCAGCAGGCCCTGTCCACCGTCGACACCCCGATCGACTACCTGAACACTCACGGCACTTCCACGCCGGTGGGCGACGTAGCCGAGATGAAAGGTGTGCGTGAAGTCTTCGCTGGCAAGTATCCGGCCATCAGTTCGACCAAGAGCCTGTCCGGTCACTCCCTGGGCGCCGCTGGCGTGCACGAAGCGATCTACTGCATGCTGATGATGGAAGGCAACTTCATCGCAGGCTCCGCCAACATCGACGAACTGGACCCTGCCGTGGCCGATCTGCCGGTGCAGACCGTTACCCAGGAAAACGTCGAGATCAACACTGTGATGAGCAACAGCTTCGGCTTCGGCGGCACCAACGCTACCCTGGTGCTCAAGCGCTGGACCGGCCAGTAAGGCTCATAGCCTTGCTTGAAGACGGCGCCTGCGGGCGCCGTTTTTTTTGCCTGCAGTCGGTCGGCTGACGACAGTTGAACCCCTTTGGCGGTACCAGCCTCTATACAGTGTGGTTTGTGCACTCAAACGAAGGGATCTCCATGTCTATCACCGTGACTACCGAACCCGGCGACGGATTTCGCCACCGCATCGACATCGATGGCCGCCACTCCTTCCATACCGACCTGCTCGAAGCCTTGGGTGGCGCAGATTCGGCCCCCTCCCCCCACGACTATTTCGACGCCGCACTGGGCGCCTGCAAGGCCTTGACCCTCAAGCTTTATGCGCAGCGCAAAAACATACCATTGACCGGGGTGAACATCGAGGTCAAGCGCGACAACAGCCAGGAGCCGACCGGCAAGTACAGCCTGCGGGTCAAACTGACGCTACTGGGCAATCTGACGGAAGCACAGCGCCATGACCTGGACCGGGTCGCCGATCATTGTCCGGTGCACAAACTGATGACCAGCGCGGTGATCGATATCGAGACGTATCTGGCGGAGGCCTAAACCAGGGTTGTTCGCGGCCGCTGACCGCTCCTACGGAAATGGCGCAGGAGCGGCCAGTGGCCGCGAACAGGCATTCCTAGTCACATGCTGACTCAGGCCTGGAACACTTCGTCGAGCAGGTTGTGCATGGCCTGGAAAGCGCGCGCCGAGACCTTGGCATCGTACATCTGCACACCTGGGTTGTTGGCCTCGGTGTCGGTGAATGAATGGTAGGCACCGCCGTAGCTGGTCAACTGCCAGTCCACACCTGCCGAGTTCATTTCGGAACGGAACGCAGGCAGTTGCTCGGCCGGCACCAGTGGGTCGGCGTCGCCGTGCAGCACCAGGACCGAACCCTTGATGTCATGAGCATCGGCCGGATTGGGCGTGTCCAGCGTGCCGTGGAACGACACGGTGGCTTTGAGCGGTGCGCCGGTACGTGCCAGCTCCAGAGCACAGCAACCGCCGAAGCAGAAACCGAAGGCTGCGGACTGTGCGGGATCGACAGCTGCGTGGGGTTGCTCATGCAACTGCTGCAACGCCACCTGCATGCGCTTGCGCAGCAAGGCGCGGTCGTTCTTCAGCGGAGTCATGGCCGCTGCGGCTTCGTCATTGTTGCTCGGGCGCACGCCCTGCCCATACAAGTCCACCAGCAGCACGACGTAGCCCTTGGAGGCCACGGCATGGGCGATGCGCTCGGCACCCTCGCTGACACCCATCCAGTTAGGCGCCATCACTAGCCCCGGACGTGGAGAAACGATATCGGCGTCGTACACCAGGCGGCTTTCGTACGCCTGCCCGTCGATCTGGTAGACCACGGATTGAACGGTCAATGTGCTCATGCTTGTACCCCCAAAAGGTCGTGACTGAAAACGAAAAAGCCCGCCGAAGCGGGCTTTTACCTGGACTGCTTAAACGGACAACTCGACCAGCAGCTTGTTCAGCCGCCGCACGTATCCGGCAGGATCTTTCAAGCTGTCACCGGCCGCCAGCGCCGCCTGATCGAACAGGATGTGGGAGAAGTCGGCGAAACGATCTTCGCTCTGCTCCACGTCCAGCTTGGCGATCAGCGGGTGGCTGGGGTTGAACTCGAAGATCGGCTTGGAATCCGGCACCTTCTGGCCGCTGGCTTCCAGGATCTGGCGCATCTGCAGGCCCAGGTCCTGCTCACCGATGGCCAGGATCGCGGGCGAATCGGTCAGACGGTGGGAAACCCGCACTTCGCTGACGGAATCACCCAGAGCCGCTTTAAGGCGCTCGACCAGCCCTTCCTTGCCCTTGGCGATTTCTTCCTGGGCTTTCTTGTCCTCCTCGGAGTCCAGCTTGCCCAGGTCGAGGTCGCCACGGGCAACGTCGACAAAGCCCTTGCCATCGAACTCGGTGAGGTAGCTCATCAGCCACTCGTCGATGCGATCGGTCAGCAGCAGCACTTCGATGCCTTTCTTGCGGAAGACTTCCAGGTGCGGGCTGTTCTTGACCTGCGCATAGGACTCGCCGGACAGGTAGTAGATCTTGTCCTGACCTTCCTTGACCCGTGCCAGGTAGTCGGCCAGGCCGACGCTCTGCTCGCCGCTGTCGTCGCTGGTGGAAGCGAAGCGCAGCAGGCCGGCGATCTTTTCCTTGTTGGCGAAATCTTCGGCAGGGCCTTCCTTGAGGACCTGGCCAAAGTTCTTCCAGAAGCCTTTGTATTGTTCGGGCTCGTTCTTGGCCAGTTTCTCCAGCATGTCGAGAACACGCTTGGTCAGGGCCGTTTTCATCGAGTCGATGATCGGATCTTTCTGCAAGATCTCACGCGACACGTTCAGGGACAGATCGTTGGAGTCGACCACACCCTTGATGAAACGCAGGTACAACGGCAGGAAGGATTCGGCCTGATCCATTACGAACACGCGCTGCACGTACAGCTTGAGGCCACGCGGGGCTTCGCGCTGGTACAGGTCGAACGGTGCACGGGCCGGCACGTACAGCAGCGAGGTGTATTCCAGCTTGCCTTCGACCTTGTTGTGGCTCCAGCTCAGCGGGTTCTCGTAGTCGTGACCGACGTGCTTGTAGAACTCCTGATATTCCTCGTCCTTGATCTCGGTACGCGGACGGGTCCACAGGGCGCTGGCGCGGTTGACGGTTTCCCACTCCTGCGCCGGAGCCTCTTCGCCTTCGGCCGGCGCGCTTTCCTTGGGCAGCTCGATCGGCAGGGCGATGTGGTCGGAGTACTTCTTGATGATATTGCGCAGACGGTAGCCGTCGGCGAATTCGTCTTCGGCGCTTTTCAGGTGCAGCACGATACGAGTACCGCGCTCGGCCTTCTCGATGTTGGCGACTTCGAACTCGCCTTCGCCCTTGGACGACCAGTGCACACCTTCGCTGGCCGGGGTGCCGGCACGACGGCTGTAGACATCGACCTGATCGGCGACGATGAAGGCCGAGTAGAAGCCCACGCCGAACTGACCGATCAGATGCGAATCCTTCTTCTGATCGCCGGTGAGGTTCTTCATGAAGTCGGCAGTGCCGGACTTGGCGATGGTGCCCAGGTGGGTCACGACATCGTCACGGTTCATGCCGATACCGTTGTCTTCGAGGGTGACGGTCTTGGCGTCCTTGTCGAAGCTGACACGGATTTTGAGCTCGCCACCGCCTTCGAGCAGCTCAGGCTTGGCAAGCGCTTCGAAACGCAGCTTGTCGACGGCGTCGGAGGCGTTCGAGATCAATTCGCGAAGGAAGATTTCCTTGTTGGAATACAGCGAATGGATCATGAGGTGCAGCAGTTGCTTCACCTCGGTCTGGAAGCCCAGGGTTTCCTTTTGAGTTTCCACACTCATGGTCATCAAACTCCAATCAGATGGCAGGTGCCGCCGATGAGCGGCGGGATGACAAGGAGATGGGGCCACCGATCGGTATTTCAAGGGTGGCGTCGGTAGACGAATGAGCCAGCACCCGTGAACGGCTTCTTTCACCCAGGGCCACCGTGAAAACCGGACGAGTGCTTGAACGGTACAGCACGCCTGCGGAAAAACCTCATTGCGATCCGACACTTATATATAACCGCAGTGACGGAACTTATATCCGGGGCACACCCTCTTAGCCTCGTAGATACCCAATAAGGAGAAACACCATGCGCAAGACACTCGCTTACTCCCTGATGCTGGCTGCCACCCTTGGTCTGGCTGCTTGCGACAAGAAATCCGAAGACAAGGCTCAGGACGCTGCAGAGCATCGTCAGGAAGCGCAGGAAAAAATGGACTCGGCTCAAGAGAAAATGAACGATGCCGCCAAGGAAAACGCCAAGGCCAACGAAGCGGCTGCCGAATCGAACAAGGCTGCAGCTCAGGAAGCGACCAAGTCCGACTCGAGCATGCCCGTAGCCCCAGGCACCACCCCTGCTACCCAGGTGCCGCCTGCCAAGAACTGATTGATCGGCGGCGCCTGCTTCGCGGGCAGAGCCCGCTCCCACAGGAGCGAGCTCGACCTGGCGATGAACGCGCCGCAATCAAGACAAAAAAAATCCCCGAACCAGTCGGGGATTTTTTATGCCTGAAGACTATAGGCAATCAGTCTTCGCGATAGCGACGCAGCTTCAACTGCTTGCCAGCGACGCGAGTATCTTTCAGC
Organism: Pseudomonas sp. UBA6276; assembly: GCF_002438365.1. NCBI lineage: Bacteria > Pseudomonadati > Pseudomonadota > Gammaproteobacteria > Pseudomonadales > Pseudomonadaceae > Pseudomonas > Pseudomonas sp. UBA6276. The sequence continues at coordinate 3,325 of NZ_DJUS01000108.1, read as the reverse complement.
TTGCTCAGCAGACCTTCCAGACCTTCTTCCGGCAGCTCGACCAGGCTGAAGCTGTCACGCACCTGGATGCGACCGATAGCCTCGCGGGCCAGGCCGCCTTCGTTGAGGATGGCGCCCAGCAGGTTCTTCGCGGCGATGCCGTCACGAGCACCCAGGGCAGTACGGCAGCGTGCGCGGCCTTCACCCAGTGGCATGGGGGCGCGACGCTCGCGGTCACCACGGTCAGGACGATCACCGCTGCTGCGTTCGCGTGGAGCGCTGGTCGGAACCAGTGGCTGCTCTTTGTTGACAGCATCCAGGGTCAGCGCCTGGCCATTGGTGGCCTTGCGCAGCAGGGCCGCGGCCAGGGCACGCGGGCTGCAACCGATGTCGGCGGTCAAGCGGTCCAGCAACTCGCCGTGGGTGCTTTCGGCATCACCCACCAACGGCGCGAGGCTGTTGGTCAGCTTGCGAATGCGCGCATCCAGCACGGCCTGGCCATCTGGCAGGCGAACTTCAGCGACCTTCTGGCCGGTGACACGCTCGATGACCTGCAGCATGCGACGCTCACGTGGAGTCACCAGCAGCAGCGCACGGCCTTCGCGACCGGCACGGCCGGTACGGCCGATACGGTGCACATAGGACTCGGGGTCGTACGGCATGTCGACGTTGAACACGTGAGTGATGCGCGGTACGTCCAGGCCACGAGCAGCGACGTCGGTGGCGACGACGATGTCCAGGCGACCATCCTTGAGCGAGTCGATGACGCGCTCGCGCTGGTTCTGGGCGATGTCACCGTTGAGTGCCGCAGCCTTGTAGCCTTTGGCTTCAAGGGCGCTGGCCAGGTCGAGGGTGGCTTGCTTGGTGCGCACGAAGGCGATCAGCGCATCGAACTCTTCGACTTCCAGCAGGCGCAGGACAGCCGAGGTCTTCTGGTCGGCGTGAACCAGCAGGTGAGCCTGCTCGATCGCGGTGACGGTCTGAGTCTTGGTCTGGATCTTGACGTGCTTGGGGTCTTTGAGATGACGCTCGGCGATGGCGCGGATCGACTGTGGCAAAGTTGCCGAGAACAGTACGGTCTGGCGAGTCTCGGGCATGGCCTTGAAGATGACTTCCAGGTCATCCATGAAGCCCAGCTTGAGCATTTCGTCGGCTTCGTCGAGCACCAGGTGGTTAACCGTGGCGAGGACTTTCTCGTCGCGACGTAGGTGGTCGCAGAGACGGCCGGGGGTAGCGACGACGATTTGCGCGCCGTTGCGGATGGCTTTCAATTGCGGGCCCATCGGGGCACCGCCGTACACGGCCACTACGGTAACGCCAGGCATCTGCTTGGCGTAGGTTTCGAATGCAGTGGCTACTTGTAGCGCCAACTCACGGGTTGGCGCCAGGATCAGGGCTTGCGGCTCGCGCTTGCTCGGGTCGATACGATGCAGGATCGGCAGAGCGAAGGCGGCGGTTTTGCCGGTGCCTGTCTGCGCCTGGCCGATCATGTCATGACCGGCGAGAATGATCGGGATCGATTGTTGCTGGATAGCCGAAGGCTCTTCGTAGCCGGTAGCGACTACAGCAGCAACAATGTTCGGATGAAGTTCGAGAGCGGCGAAGCCGCCGGTTTCCTGGGTCATGGGTCTGCCTCTAAGTGCATCCGCAAAGACCCATGCTCCAAAGCTGCGCATGCCTTGTAAGACTCGAGAGTCACCCTGGCAGCTTTGTCGGCGGGGATTTGCGAAAACGATTGAATGAAAGAATCGTTAGGGAGAGTCCGCGGAACGGACATGCAGCCGAAGCTGTCTTCGGGGGATTGCGCTACCTAAACGTGGCCTGGTTAAAGACCGGCGCGCACTATACCTGAAAACGGCCGCAAGGTGAGACTTTTTTGTACCTTGGTGCCGCATGCACGGCCGAGCCACGCGGGCTTTGCGCGAATCGGCATCACGGTCTATTTTAGCGAAGGCGCCTGCGCAGGTGCGGCGGCTGAAACCTTTCATCCAAAACCTTCGGAGAATGCCGTCATGCCCACCCCCTGCCCCGGCAAGGTCAGCTGCGAGCTGCGCGAGCACGTCATGCTCATCGGCCTTGACCGCCCTGCCAAACGCAATGCATTCGACTTGCCCATGCTCGATGCCCTGAGCCTGGCCTACGGCACGTTCGAGCACGAGCCGATGGCGCGGGTGGCGCTGGTGTATTGCCACGGTGAGCATTTCACCGCAGGGCTGGATCTGACGGCGGTGAGCACGCGTCTGAGCCAGGGTTGGCAGGTGCCGCCCGGCGGCTGCGATCCCTGGCGGGTGTCCGGCGGGCCGGTGGTCAGCAAACCGGTCATCGTCGCGGCGCAGGGGTACTGCCTCACCGTGGGCATCGAGCTGATGCTCGCAGCCGACATCAACCTGTGCGCCAGCAATACCCGCTTTGCCCAGATGGAGGTGCAGCGCGGGCTGTTCCCGTTCGGCGGCGCCACCTTGCGCCTGCAACAGATTGCCGGCTGGGGCAATGCGATGCGCTGGCTGCTCACTGGCGATGAGTTCGATGCTCACGAGGCGCTGCGCCTGGGCCTGGTGCAGGAAGTCATGGCCAGTGAGGACCTGCTGCCCAACGCGCTCGCCCTGGCCCAGCGGATTGCCCGGCAGGCGCCGCTGGGCGTGCAGGCGACCCTGGCGTCGGCGCGCCTGGCGATCAGCGACGGCGAAGTGGCCGCCAGCCGCCAATTGGCAGCGACCACGGGACGGCTGTTCGCCAGCGAGGACGCGCGCGAGGGCCTGGCGGCGATGCAGCAGCAGCGCCCTGCCGTGTTCGTCGGCCAGTAGCAGGGGGCATCGAGTCGACGCGGCGTCTCAGGTCGCCGGGCGGATCAGGTCGATCAGGCTCTGCAGGGAATAGCCCAACTGCGGCGCCAGGGCTTCGGCACGCAGGCGCAGACCGGGCAGGTCCAGCTGCTGCTCGATATCGGCCGGTACCATCACGATCACGTTGCCCTCCTTCACCGGCAATTCCCAGTAGTGGCGCTGGTAGAGCCCACGTAGCAACGCAGCGCCGAGCGGCTTGCCATCGTTGCCGGCCCACTGGTTGATGATCAGCCAACCGTGCGGGTTCAGGCGTTGCTGGCACTGTTCGAGAAAGCGCCAGGCCAGGTGCGCGGGCGCCGGGCCGTGATCGGTATACAGGTCGACGAAGATCAGGTCGGCGGTTTCGGCGCTGGGCAGCAGTTCCAGTGCGTCGCCGACCCGGATGTACAGCCTGGGATCGTCTTCCAGGCCCATGTATTCGATGGCCAGCCGGGGCACGTCGGGGCGCAGTTCGATGCATTCGACGTCTTCGAGTGGCAGGAACTTGAGGCAGGCCTGGGTCA
>NZ_DJUS01000188.1:0-7904 GCF_002438365.1 Pseudomonas sp. UBA6276 | reverse complement strand
CTCGACCGCTATGCCAACACCAGTTCGGCCGGCTCGGTGATCGCCTTGCATACCCATCAGGACGACCTGGCAGCGGGTTCGCTCGGCGTGCTGAGCTCGTTCGGTGCAGGCTATTCGATTGGCAGCGTGATTCTGCGCAAGCGCTGATCGACGGCGGCACTGACAATGAAAAAGGCGCAACCTGCGATGCACTCGCAGCTTGCGCCTTTTGTCTGAAGCGAGGAGAGCAGGCTTAGAACTTGGCTTCCAGGTCCAGCTGCAGCGTGTTCACGTCGGCATCGGTACGGGTACGACTGGCAACATCGGATTCGGCCAGGAAGTAGGTGGCACCGACGGCGAAGTTCTTGTCGATCTCGTAGCCCAGCTTGACCTTGTGGCCGCGCGAGCCGGTGAAACCGTTGGCGAAGTCGGAGTCGGTGAACGCGCCCACCACGGCATTGCGTTGCACGTCGCGGTAGTTGTAGTCCAGACCGAAGCCGGCGAACTTGGTCTTGAAACCGGTCAGCCAGGCCGTGTCCTGCTTGCCGACCGTGGCGGTGGCTTCGGCATCGCCGTTGACCACGTACTGGCCATAGATCGACAGCGGCAGGGGCAGGCCGGTGATGTCCAGTTGACCGAAGCCTTCGTACAGGGTGAATTCGGTTGAGGCGTTACCGTTGACGGCCAGTACGGCAGCGGCGTTGGTCGCGTTGTCGTTGTCGTAGGAATAGACGCTGCCGCCCAGGGTCATCTTGACGTTGTCGCCCAGCGCGAAGCGCGCGCCGGCCTGGCCGGTGTACATGCGCAGGTCATGTTCGAACTGGCGACCTTCACCGTCGATGTTGTCGGTCAGCACGTAGTAGCCGGTGCTGCCGAACAGTTCGGCGCCGCCCAATGGCAGCTTGTAGGTGGCGGCCACACCCTCGGGGTTGATGTCGCCGTCCCAGATCACGTCGCCCATGCTGACCCAAGGCTGGCTCATCTTGCCGCCGATCAGGTGCAGGTCCTTGACGGCCGTTGGGTGCCAGTCCAGGTAGGCCTGATCGAGCCAGATGGATTTCTTGCTGAAGGCGCCATCCAGGCTCTGGTTGGTGGAGCGGGCATCGGCGCTGCTGCCGGTGGCGACGCGGATACCGGCATCGACCTGCGGGTTGATCTCGCTGTAGACGCCCAGACGTGCGCGGATACGCTGGCGGTCCTGATTGCGATCGCCGCTGGAACCATCACGTTCGCCGTCGACGTTGATGCTTTCATGACGCAGGCGCACGTCGCCCTTGATCTGGGTCTTCGCGGCCCAGGCGACTTTCTGGTCGAATGCGCTCATCTTCTTCGATTGTTCGGCGGCAGCCACTTGTTGGGCCTGTTTCTCACTGTCCAGCTCGGTCTTCAATTCGGCGTATTGCGCAGCGTTGATCGAGCCGTTGGCGCGCAGCATGTCGAGCAGCTTGGCATCGACCGCAGCACTGGCCTGGCTGCTGATGGCCATCAGAACGGTGGCGCTCAGGCTGACCTTGGTGAGTGTTGAAACACGACGCATGACATTCTCCCTATCGCAAAAAAAGGCCGGCAAGCGCCGAACCTGAAAGTGCTTTCGGACACGCCTGGCAGATGGCGTGGCAGACCCCGAAAAACTGGCGCAAGTATTGCGAGGGGTGATGACAAAACAATGTCAGAACAATGGCTTAGTGATGACATTGAAAAGACGGTATGCATTGATCCAGAGCCTCCGCCGAGTGATGGCACCGTATTGGCGGGTGACCGCAGGCAGAGGCTGCGCGATACTGCTCGGCACGTCTCATCCTTTGGAGCCTACCGATGCCGTTGCATGTTGCTGCCAGCTTGTCCGCCATCGACGCCGCGCAATGGGACGCGCTGTTGCCTGAATCCCAACCGTTCCTGCGCCATGGCTTTCTCAGCGCACTGGAAGACAGTGGCAGTCTGGGCGAGCGCTCCGGTTGGGCGCCGGAGCACTTGGTGCTGATCGAGGAAGGGCAGCTGGTGGCGGCCTTGCCCAGCTACCGTAAATGGCATTCGTATGGGGAGTATGTGTTCGATCACGGCTGGGCTGATGCCTGCGAGCGTGCCGGTATCGACTACTACCCCAAGCTGCTGGGGGCGGTGCCGTTCAGTCCGGTCAGCGGCCCACGCCTGTTGATGCGTCGGCCCGAGCATGGCGTCGAGTTGCTGCGCGGTGTGCCGGGGTACCTGGAGCTGGAAGGGCTCAGTGGTGCGCATGTCAATTTCACCGATCCTGCCTTTGATGCGCTGATCGGCGCCGAGGAAGGCTGGATGGAACGGCTGGGTTGCCAGTATCACTGGCATAACCGCGGCTATCGGGATTTCGAGGATTTTCTCGATGCACTCAGCTCGCGCAAGCGCAAGCAGATGCGCAAGGAACGCGAACAGGTAAGGGCGCAAGGTATCGAGTTCGAATGGCGCGAGGGCGGGCAGGTCAGCGAGGCCGAATGGGATTTCGTCTATGCCTGCTATGCCAATACCTACCACGTGCGTGGACGCTCTCCCTATCTGACTCGTGACTTCTTCAGTCTGGTGGCCGAACGCATGCCCGAGGCGATCCGCGTGGTGTTGGCGACCCATGAACGCCGGCCGGTGGCGATGGCCTTCAGTCTGCTGGGAGGCGACAGCTTCTATGGTCGTTATTGGGGATGCCTGGCCGAGTATGACCGGCTGCACTTCGAGACCTGTTTCTATCAGGGCATGGACTATGCGATTGCCCACGGTATCCAGCGGTTCGATGCCGGGGCGCAGGGTGAGCACAAGTTGATCCGCGGGTTCGAACCGGCGATCACACGGTCATGGCACTACCTGCGGCATCCGGGGCTGCGGGCTGCGGTGGAGAATTTTCTGCAAGAGGAGCGGGTGGGGGTGCTGAGGTACGCGGAGCAGGCGCGGGAAGCGTTGCCGTATCGACAGGCCTGAGTCATTCATTACTAGGTGCCTGACTGTAGGAGCGGCCAGTGGCCGCGAAGGGAGCGCTACGGTGTGTCAGGCGAGCCGCGGTGACGTCTTCGCGGCCGATGACCGCTCCTACAGGGGGCTCCCATGGCCCCGTGAGCCATGGGAGCGCCAGGATCAATCCATCCCGACGAAGCCGCCGGTCTGATGGTGCCAGAGGCGTGCATACAGGCCCTGCTGCGCCAGGAGTTCGGTATGGCTGCCGATCTCCACCACCTTGCCTTTCTGCAACACCACCAGGCGATCCATCTTGGCGATGGTCGACAGGCGGTGGGCGATCGCGATCACGGTCTTGCCCTTCATCAGGGTTTCCAGGCTTTCCTGAATCGCCGCCTCGACTTCGGAGTCGAGCGCCGAAGTCGCTTCGTCCATGATCAGGATCGGTGCGTTCTTCAGCAGCACGCGGGCGATGGAGATGCGCTGGCGCTGGCCACCGGACAGCTTCACGCCGCGCTCGCCGACATGGGCATCGAAACCGCGACGACCTTCGCTATCGGACAACAACGGCAGGAAATCATCGGCTCGCGCCTTGCGCACCGCTTCCCAGACCTGCTCCTCGGTGGCATTGGGCTTGCCGTAGCGCAGATTGTCGAGGATGGAACGGTGCAGCAGCGACGTGTCCTGAGTGATCAGGCCAATCTGCTCGCGCAGGCTTTCCTGGGTCACGTCGGCAATGTCCTGGCCATCGATCAGGATGCGCCCGCTGGGCAGGTCGTAGAGACGCAGCAGCAGGTTGACCAGCGTCGATTTGCCCGCCCCGGAAGGCCCGATCAACCCGATCTTCTCCCCCGGACGAATATCCAGGGTCAGGCCCTCGATGATGCTGTCGCCCTTGGGGTAGTGGAAATGCACGTCTTCGAAACGCACGTTGCCGCGGTCGACCTTGAGCCGTGGCGCGCCCTTCTTGTCGGTCACGCTGACCGGTTGGGCGATGGTCTGCAGGCCGTCCTGGACCATGCCGATGTTTTCGAAGATGCCGTTGACCACCCACATGATCCAGCCGGACATGTTGACGATCCGGATCACCAGGCCGGTTGCGAGAGCGATTGCCCCCACGGAAATCAGCGACTGCGTCCACAGCCACAGAGCCAGGCCGGTGGTGCCGACGATCAACAGACCGTTGATGGTGGTGATGGCGAAATCCATGGCCGTGATCACCCGGCTGGCCAGCTGGGTTTTCTCGGTCTGCTCGCTGATCGCGTCACGGGCGTATTGCTGCTCCATGCTGGTGTGGGCGAACAGCTTGAGCGTGGCGATGTTGGAGTAGCCGTCGACGATGCGCCCCATCAACTTCGAGCGGGCGTCGGAGGACACCACCGAGCGTTCCTTGACCCGCGGAACGAAGTAATACAGCGAAATCACGTAGGCGATGATCCACAGGATCAATGGAATCATCAGGCGCCAATCGGCCTCGGCGAACAGCACCAGGGCACTGATCGCATAGATGAGCACATGCCACAGCGCATCGACTGCCGCCACCGCCGAGTCGCGCAGGGAGTTGCCGGTCTGCATGATGCGCTGGGCAATGCGTCCGGCGAAGTCGCTGTGGAAGAAGTTCATGCTCTGCTTGAGCACGTAGTTGTGGTTCTGCCAGCGGATCAGGCTGGTCATGCCTGGGCTGATCGCCTGGTGCACCAGCAGGTCATGCAGGCCGATGAAGATGGGCCTCAGGACCAGCGCCACCACCATCATCCAGGTCAGCTCCAGCGCGTTGTCGCTGAAGAAGTGCACGTTGGGCGTGCCCTGGGCCATGTCGATGATGCGACTGAGGTAGCGAAACAGCGCGACCTCGATCAACGCGCCGATCAGGCCGACCACCAGCAGCGTGGCGAAGCTGGGCCAGACCTGCTTGAGGTAGTAGATGTAGAAGGCCAGGACCTTGTTGGGAGGCGTTTCCGTAGGCGCTTCGCGGAAGATATCGATCCATTGTTCGAAGCGGCGATAAATGCTCAAGCGTGCTCTCCTGTGCGGGTTGACGGTCCTGGCTGAGACATGGCCGGCAGGGCGCGCGGCTTAGTCCACGCGTTTCGCCGATTTGATCATGATCGGATCACTGGGCACGTTCTGCATGCCGCTTTTGGTGGTCGTCGGCGTGTTGGCGATGTTGTCGACCACTTCCATGCCTTTGACCACCTTGCCGAAGACCGCGTAGCCAAAATCGCGACCACCATGGTCAAGGAAGTCGTTGTCCTTCTGATTGATGAAGAACTGGCTGGTGGCCGAGTCCTTTACTTGAGTGCGCGCCATCGCGAGGGTTCCCCGCACGTTGTGCAAACCATTGTCGGCCTCGTTCTTGATCGGGGCCTGGGTGGGCTTTTCACGCATGTTGGCGTCGAAGCCGCCGCCTTGCACCATGAAGCCTGGGATCACGCGGTGGAATACCGTGTTGTTGTAATGGCCCTTGTCGACGTAGGCGAGGAAGTTGGCGGTGCTGATCGGCGCCTTGACCGCGTCCAGTTCGACTTCGATTGCGCCCATGCTGGTGTCGAGCAACACATGGGGGTGCTGGGCGTCGGCAGCCATCAGGTGGCCTGCGAAGGAGAGGGAGCAGGCGGTCAGGAGGATTTTCTTCAGCATCGGTACGAGGTCCTTGAGGGGGGAGGCATAGGCTTTGAGCCGCAAGTGGCGCAAGCGTTCGGGGCAATGTAGCAAGCGTGCCGCCAAAGGGCGGCCCAGGCGAGCGGGGATGGAAAAAATGAATGTTACTTAATGTTCGCAAGACGGTCAGTCGTCATGCCCCATGAGGGCATTGGCCTGTTCAAGAGCCGGAATCGGCACGTCCAGGGGCGCGGTGTCGAAGGTGCGTAGCAATTCGACGAGAATTTGTGTGGCCGGACCCAAGGGCTTGTCCCGGTTCGAATACAGATAGAACGTTGGGTGCCGACTGCCACCTTGCTCAAGCGGCAAGGCGGCGAGTGTACCCTCGCGCAGTTCGCGTTCGATCATGTGCCGCGGCAACCAGGCGAAGCCCAGGCCGCTGCCGACGAAACTGGTCGCCGTGGCCAGACTGCCGACCGTCCAGCGCTGCTCAGCGCCCAGCCAGCCCACGTCACGCGGTTGCTGGCGGCCCGAATCGCGGATCACCACCTGCATGTGGCCGTGCAGATCCTGCACGCTGAGCGCGCGACCCATGCTCAGCAACGCGTGCTCGGGGTGGGCCACGGCGATGAATTCGATGGCGCTCAGTTCGGTGCCCAGGTAGCCCGGTATGCCGTAGCCGCTGATCGCCAGGTCGGCGACGCCTTCCTGCAGCACTTCCTCGACCCCCGACAGCACTTCTTCGCGCAGCCGCACGCGACAGCCGCGGCTCTGCGGCATGAACGCGGTAAGGGCGCGGATCAGCCGTGCATTGGGATAGGCTGCGTCGACCACCAGGCGCACTTCGGCTTCCCAGCCCTGCTCCATGTGGTGGGCCAGGTCTTCCAGCTGGCTGGCCTGGTTGACCAGTTGCCGGGACCTGCGCAACAGCACCGCGCCGGCGTCGGTGAGCACGGCCCTGCGGCCGTCGATGCGCAACAGCGGCACGCCGAGCTGGTCCTGCATGCGCGCCACGGTGTAGCTGATCGACGACTGCGAGCGGTGCAGGGCTTCGGCAGCCTGGGCGAAGCCGCCGTGGTCGACCACGGCCTGCAGGGTTCGCCATTGCTCAAGGGTGACGCGGGGCGCTTTCATCTTCGACTCCTGGTGTCCTAAGCTGGCAGCCCGCCACGGAGACTGCTCGATGATCAAATGCTGCGTTGTAGTGCTGGCCCTGCTGCCAGGCGTGTGTTTCGCCTACCCCATCGACGTGCAGAAGCAGCTCGACGACACCGACATTCTGGTCACGGCCCACGACACCGCCCCCGACATGGCCGCCGTGACCCTGCAGAACTACGGAGCCCGCGCGGCGCAGTGCAGTGTGCGCTTTCGCAATGGCCCCGAGCCGGTGCGGACCCGGCGGGTCAGCGTCGCCGCAGGGGCGTCGGCCGACGCGGTGGCCAGCTTCAAGCGCAGCATTCTCAGGTTGCGAATCGAGGTGCAATGCCAGCCGAGCGTGTAGCCACCGGCACAGATGCGACACAGGGTAGAGCAATGATCGGACAAGACAACTCATTTGATGAATCACGGTAGCGATCCGCGGTGCGCTTCACTGGCCTGACCCGGCCCACATGCGCTAAGGTCCGCGCCTCGCCAATTCGGGACGCACCATGCAATACCTTCTGATCGTCACCCTCATCCAGGCTTTCTCTTTCAGCTTGATCGGCGAATACCTCGCTGGCCACGTCGACAGCTACTTTGCTGTGCTCGCCCGGGTGCTGCTCGCCGGGCTGGTATTCCTGCCGCTGACGCGCTGGCGTCAGGTCGAACCGCGCTTCCTGCGCGCCATGCTGCTGATCGGCGCGCTGCAGTTCGGCATCACCTACGTCTGTCTGTACCTGAGCTTTCGGGTCTTGAGCGTGCCGGAGGTGCTGCTCTTCACCATCCTGACGCCAGTGCACGTGACGCTGATCGAGGACGCGTTGAACCGTCGTTTCAACCGTTGGGCGCTGGTGGCGGCGCTGGTCGCGGTGGCGGGGGCCGCAGTGATTCGTTTCGACCGCGTCAGCCCGGACTTCTTCATCGGTTTCCTGTTGCTGCAGCTGGCCAACTTCACCTATGCGGCCGGACAGGTGCTGTACAAGCATCTGCTGGCACGCCACCCCAGCGACCAGCCACAGTACCGACGCTTCGGCTACTTCTACGTCGGTGCCTTGCTGGTGGTGCTGCCGGCCTTCCTGCTGTTCGGCAACCCCCACAATCTGCCGCAGACGCCGGTACAGTGGAGCGTGCTGGCGTTCCTGGGGCTGGTGTCAACGGCGCTTGGCATGTATTGGTGGAACAAGGGCGCCAGCCGCGTGCCGGGCGCCACACTGGCGGTGATGAACAATCTCCACGTGCCGGTCGGCCTGCTGCTCAACCTGCTGATCTGG
>NZ_DJUS01000111.1:0-3574 GCF_002438365.1 Pseudomonas sp. UBA6276 | reverse complement strand
GAGCAGATAGCCCTGGACCAGGTCGACGCCCATCTCGATGAGCACCAGCAGTTCTTCCTCCAGCTCGATGCCCTCGGCGATCACCTGGGCTTTGGAGGCCTTGGCGATCTGCAGGATGGAGCCGACGAACTCACGCTTGAGGGCGTCCTGGTGAATGCCATCGATGAAGTGACGGTCGATCTTCACGTAGTCCGGGCGCAATTCCGACCACAGGCGCAGACTCGAATAGCCTGCTCCCAAGTCGTCCAGGGCAATGGAAAACCCCATGGCACGGTAATGATGCAGGGCGTTGAACAGCAGTTGGAAATCGTCGGTAGGGGTCTGTTCGGTGAGTTCGATGACCACCTGGTTTGGGCTGATGCCGTAGCGTTGCAACAACTGCAAGGTGCGGCCGTTTTCGTGCAGCGGTTCGAGCAGCGACTCAGGCGACACGTTGAGAAACAGTTTGCCGTCCAGGCGCTGTTCGCTGAAGCGGCGGCAGGCGGTTTCGCGGCACATCATCTCCAGCTCGTTGAGCCGCCCGGCCTGGCGGGCGACGGCGAACAGATTGATCGGCGAGTGCAGCGGGCTGTTCGACGGCCCTCGACTCAATGCCTCGAAGCCCAGGATCTGTCGCTGGGACAGTGACACGATGGGCTGGAACAAGCTGTGCACACCGCCTTGGGCCAGAATGGTGTCCAGGGCGCTGAGCTGTTCAATGACGGTCATCGGTACGCTACCTTGCTGAAGGTCGTTCTGACCGATGCGTGAAACAGGTTGAAAGCACCGGGCCAGACGCAAAAAAAGACCCGCTGCTCACGCAGCGGGTCCCTATTTCACGACAGCTTCATTTCGGTTTGATGACGCAGGTGTCACGTTGCAGTCATTACTTCCGTGGATCAGTGCTTGGCCACCGACGTATTGAGTTTCAGGTAGTCGAGCAGGATGCGCCCGGTCTCGGCCAGGTAAGCGTCGTCTTCCGGTTTGGTCTTGTCCGGATCGGCGCCCAGTGCGTCTTCGTCTTCCTTCTTCAGCTCTTTGAGCGGCTCTTCGCCCTTGGCCTTGCGACGGGTGTTTTCCAACGCCAGTTGCTTGGCTTCGATGTCGCTGTGCTGGGCACGACGATCGGCCTCGTTCAGGCTCACGGTCTTCTCTTTCATCAACTGCTCGGCCAGGGCCAGGCGATCGCGGATGTAGATGAATTCCGGATCCTTGACGGTGCGCGCGTCATGATCGGCGGTCAGCTTGGCCAGGTACGGCTTGAACGGATCGCTGGCCGGCTTGATGGCCGGGCGGATGGTGTCCCACGGCATCGCTTCGGGCAGGGCGCTCTCGCCGATCTCCTTGGTGTCGATGATCGACGGGTAGGCGATGTCCGGCAGCACGCCCTGATGCTGGGTGCTCTGTCCGGAAACCCGGTAGAACTTGGCCAGGGTCAGCTTGAGCTCGCCGTGGTTGAGCGGCTGAATGGTCTGCACCGTGCCCTTGCCGAAGGTCTGTCCGCCAACGATCAGAGCGCGGTGATAATCCTGCATGGCACCGGCGAAAATCTCCGAGGCCGAAGCGGACAGACGGTTCACCAGCAGCGCCAGCGGGCCTTTGTAGAACGCGCCGGGGTTTTCATCCTCGAGCACGTCGACACGGCCATCGGCGTTGCGCACCAATACGGTCGGGCCTTTCTCGATGAACAGGCTGGTCAGTTCGGTGGCTTCCTGCAGGGAGCCGCCGCCGTTGTTGCGCAGGTCGATGACCACGCCGTCGACTTTTTCCTTCTGCAGCTCGGTGAGCAGCTTGCGCACATCGCGGGTGGTCGACTTGTAGTCCGGGTCACCGGCGCGGAACGCCTTGAAGTCCAGGTAGAAGGCTGGAATCTCGATCACGCCCAGCTTGTAGTCGCGGCCGTTTTCCTTGAGGTTGAGGATCGACTTCTTCGCCGCCTGCTCTTCGAGCTTGACCGCTTCGCGGGTGATCGAGACGATCTTGCTGGTCTGATCGTTGGGCGCATTGGTGTGCGGAATCACTTCAAGGCGCACGGTGGAGCCTTTCGGGCCGCGAATCAGCTTGACCACTTCATCCAGGCGCCAGCCGACCACGTCGACCATTTCCTTGTCGCCCTGGGCGACGCCGATGATCTTGTCGGCAGGGGCGACCTGCTTGGTCTTGTCGGCCGGACCGGCAGGTACCAGACGCACGATCTTGACCTGATCGTTATCGCTTTGCAGGACCGCACCGATGCCTTCGAGCGACAGGCTCATGTTGATGTCGAAGTTTTCCGCATTGTCCGGCGACAGGTAGTTGGTGTGCGGATCGTAGGACTGGGCGAAGGTGTTGATGTACGCCTGGAAGATGTCTTCGGCGCGGGTCTGGTCCAGGCGCGCCAGCTGGTTCTTGTAGCGCTTGGACAGGGTTTCCTGAATCTGCGCGGCGTCTTTTCCGGCGATCTTCTGGCGTAGCACTTCATCCTTCACGCGCTTGCGCCACAGGTCGTCCAGCTCGGCTTCGTTCTTCAGCCAAGGGGCGTCCTTGCGGTCGACCAGCAGGGTTTCCTTGGTGGTGAAGTCGAACTTGTCGACGCCCTTGTTCAGTTCAGCCAGGGCAAAGTCCAGACGGGCCTTGACCCGATCCAGATAGCGCTTGTAGATGATGAAGCCGGGATCCAGGTTGCCGTTCTTCAGGAAATCGTCGAACTGAGTCTTCCATTTGTCGAACTCGGCGATGTCGGCTGCCGTGAAATAGCTGCGCGAGGGATCGAGCAGCTTGATGTAGCTGTCATAGATGATGACCGAGCGCGCATCGTTGAGCGGCGGCTTGCTGTAATGATGGCGCTTGAGCAGCTCGACCACATTGAGGCTGGCCACCACTTCGTCGCGATCCGGCTGAAGTTTGTCCCAGCTGTTGGCGGCCAAGGTATTGGCGGACATCGACAAACTGCCGAGGCCGATACACAGCGCCAGGGCACTGCCGGGAATGAAATGCTTCATGCTGATTCGACGTGGGGGCAATTGATCACGCATATTAGGCCGTCTTTGAATTCGCCGGTTCCGTTGAAGCCGGACGCATAATGCGAAAAGCCCGGCGCCAAGGCGTCGGGCTCAGTCATGACTCAACTATGGAGGCACCGTGAAGGCATTGCAAGGCGTGGAAGGACATGTGGAGTGGAGCGAACGGCCGAGCCCGACGTGTGACGTAGGTCAAGTGAAGATTCGCGTCGCCGCGGCCGGTCTCAACCGGGCCGACCTGATGCAGCGCGCCGGCCTGTACCCGCCGCCACCGGGCGCCAGCGATATTCTGGGCCTTGAGTGTGCAGGCGTCATCAGCGAGGTCGGCGTCGGTTCGTCCTGGCAGATTGGCGACAGGGTATGCACGTTGCTGGCCGGGGGTGGCATGGCCGAGGAGGTGGTGGTCGATGGCCGTCACGTGCTGCCCGTGCCCGAGGGGCTGAGCCTGCACGAGGCCGCAGGCATCGTCGAGGTCTACGCGACGGTGTGGCTGAACCTGTTCCAGCTGGCCGATCTGCAACCGGGCGAGAAGGTCCTGCTGCATGCTGGCGCCAGTGGCATCGGCTCGGCGGCAATCCAGCTGTGCAAGGCATTCG
>NZ_DJUS01000112.1:0-3283 GCF_002438365.1 Pseudomonas sp. UBA6276 | reverse complement strand
CGACGGCCTGGCCGATCCGCGCGGTTACTCACGCAAACTGCGGCGTCGGGTCGAAGGCCTGTTGCAGCAACGCCCCGAATCGGCGCGCATCGATCATGTGCCGATCTATGTCGAGAAGATCCTCGGCGCAGGCGAAACGCTGCACCGTGACTGGCAGGTCGACGGCACCACCGGTTATGAATTCATGAACCAGGTGTCCCTGCTCCAGCACGATCCTGCCGGCGAGCAGCCGCTGGGCGAACTCTGGAACCGCATCAGCGGACGCCCCAGCGAGTTCATCGAAGAAGCGCACATAGCGCGCAATCTGGTGCTCAATGGCTCGCTGGCCGGTGACTTCGAGTCCGTCGCCCAAGCCCTGTTGCAGGTGGCCCGAGGCGATCTGATGAGCCGCGACCTGACCCTGGGCGCCATTCGCCGGGCGCTGCAGGAGCTGATCGTGCATTTCCCGGTGTACCGCACCTACATCAACCCGGGCGGGCGTCCTGCCGAAGACGAGGCCTTCTTCCAGAAAGCCATGGAAGGTGCTCGCAGTACCTTGGGTGAAGCCGATTGGCCGGTGCTCGACTACCTGGAGCGCTGGTTGGGCGGCCAATCGTGGCGCGACCTGCCGCTGGGTCGCCCGCGCAAGCTGATCCGTCATGCCTGCGTGCGCTTCCAGCAGCTGACTTCGCCGTCGGCAGCGAAGGCCGTGGAAGACACCGCGTTCTATCGCTCTGCCGTACTGCTTTCGCGCAACGACGTAGGGTTCGAGACCGAACTGTTCGCCGGTACTCCTGAAGCGTTCGATGAAGCGTGTCAGCAGCGTCTGCAGCACTTCCCCGACAACCTCTTGGCCACTGCGACTCACGACCACAAGCGCGGCGAAGATACTCGCACCCGTCTGGCCGTGCTGAGCGAGCGTGCTCCCTGGTACGTCGAGCAAGTCGAACAATGGCTCGAACTGGCCGCGCCCCTGCGCAGTGCCTTCGGCGATGGCCATGCACCGACCGGTGGCGACGAACTGATGCTGTATCAGGCATTGCTGGGCAGCTGGCCGCTGGACCTGCGCAGCGACGACGTCGATGGCCTGACCGCCTACGCCGAACGCCTGTACCAGTGGCAGCAGAAAGCGTTGCGCGAGGCCAAGCTGATCAGCAGCTGGAGCGCACCGAACGAAGCCTATGAAAAGGCTTGCCGCGAGTTCCTCGAACAGTTGCTGCTCAGCGACAAGGGTCGCCCTCTGCGCGACGCCATCGCTGCGGCCAGCCGCACCATCGCGCCCAGCGGCGCGCTGGACAGTCTGGTGCAGACGCTGCTGCGCATGACCGTGCCGGGTATTCCCGATCTGTATCAAGGCGCCGAGTACTGGGATTTCAGCCTGGTGGATCCGGACAACCGTCGCCCGGTCGACTACGCCGCGCGGGAACGTTCGCTCGATGCACGTCCGGCCGTGAGCGAGCTGTTGGAAAGCTGGCACGATGGTCGCATCAAACAGGCCATGATTCAGCGTACCCTTGAGGTCCGCGCCGCGCATCCAGCGCTGTTCCGCGAGGGCAGCTACCAGAAGCTGGACGTTTTGGGCGCTCATGCCGATCGTATCCACGCCTTTGCCCGGGTACTGGACGGCACCGCTGCAGTGGTGATCGTGCCTCGCCTGGCGAGTGGCCTTCTTGCTGATAGCAGGACGCCTCTGATCGATGCGAGCGCTTGGGGCGACACCCGTGTCGTTTTGCCATCGGCAAAATCCGGGGCTACATTGAAGGGACTTTTTTCCGAGCAGGCAGTCACAGCAGAGAAGGAATTGTTGGTAGGCACTGCGCTGAAAGAGTTTCCTGTCAATCTCTTCCTACAAAGTGAGCTGTAATTAAGGAGCGTTGAAATGAGTGCCGACGACAAACGAGTCCGCGAATTCGCCTATCAGATCTGGGAATCCGAAGGCCAGCCCGAAGGTCAGGAAGAGCGTCATTGGGAAATGGCGCGAAAACTGGCCGAAGCCGAAGCGCTGGCACCGTCCAAGCCAAGCAAGGGCAAGGCACCGGCAAAGCCCAAAGCAGCGGCTCAGCCAAAGCCCAAGCCAAAGCCGAAAGCTGCCGGTGAAGCCCCTGCCGCCAAGCCCAAGCCACCGGCCAAGGCCGCCGAGCAGGCGACCGCCGACTCGACTGCAAAAGCCGAGGACGACACCAAGCCAGCCGCCCCGAAGAAGCCGCGGGCGCCAAAGAAGCCTGCTGCAAAGTGATACCCGCCCGCGTACCACCTTCCCCGGGCACGCGGGCCCATTTTTCGCCGATCCAGCCTCAGGGCTGGATGGTCGCGGTTTCACGACCTCAAACGCCCGTCACTCGCACGGCGCGTCTTCCAACCCGTTGCACACCCTCGTACACCCGACTCTGAAGACACCGAAGATGCCGTGACATCTGCCTGCGCCGTACGCGTGCAAACCAAGAGCAAGGATCGACCATGAGTCCGCAAAAAAAAGCTGCACCAGCGCCAGAACCCGCCGAACCCTCGCGTATCCGTGAAGGCCTGCCCTTCCCGCTCGGCGCGACCTGGGATGGCCTGGGCGTCAACTTCGCGCTGTTTTCGGCCAATGCCACCAAGGTCGAGCTGTGCATCTTCGACGCCAGCGGCGAAGAAGAGATCGAGCGCATCGAGTTGCCCGAGTACACCGACGAGATCTACCACGGCTACCTGCCCGACGCCCACCCGGGGCTGATCTACGGCTACCGTGTGCATGGTCCCTACGATCCGGAAAACGGCCACCGCTTCAACCCCAATAAACTGCTGATCGACCCGTATGCCAAGCAACTGGTCGGTGAGTTGAAGTGGTCCGAAGCCCTGTTCGGCTACACCATCGGGCATCCCGATGGTGACCTCAGTTTCGACGAGCGCGACAGTGCGCCCTTCGTGCCCAAAAGCAAGGTCATCGACCCGGCCTACACCTGGGGCCGTGACCATCGCGTCAGCGTCCCGTGGGATAAAACCATTTTCTACGAAGCCCACGTACGCGGCCTGACCATGCAGCACCCGGCCGTGCCCGAGGCGTTGCGCGGCACCTTCGCCGGCCTGGCCGTGCCGGAAGTGGTCGACCACCTGAAAAAGCTGGGCGTCACCTCGATCGAGCTGCTGCCGATCCACGGCTTCGTCAACGACCAGCATCTGCTGCAGAAAGGCCTCAACAACTATTGGGGCTACAACAGCATTGCCTTCTTCGCCCCGCATTCGCGCTACATTGCCAGCGGCAAGATCGCCGAGTTCAAGGAGATGATCGCGCACCTGCACGACGCCGGCCTGGAAGTGATTCTCG
>NZ_DJUS01000105.1:0-35085 GCF_002438365.1 Pseudomonas sp. UBA6276 | reverse complement strand
AACCATGCGGCTCTCCACTGCGTTGATTCAGAAAATACAAAGGCCGCTGCAGGCAGCGGCCGGAGTTCGAGGCGCTTCAAACGAAGCGGCTTCCAGGCACCCGTGGGTGTCTGGAAGCATAGTCAATCACTGCTTGACGGTCAGGGCTTCCAGCTTGCCACTGTTGCCGTAAATATAAAGCATGTCGCCAACGACCAGCGGGCGAGCCCGTACACCGTCACTGTCGACCCGAGTACGGCTGACGAAACGACCGTCGACCTGACTCAGCAGGTGGACGTAACCTTCCAGGTCGCCCACCGCGATGTAGCTGGAAAACACTTCGGGAGCCGACAGCTGGCGACGCGCCAGTTGATCATTGCTCCACAGGGCGGTGGTGGAACGCTCGTCGACGCCCTCCACAGTGCCCGAGGCCAGGCTGGTGTAGACGTTGCCGAAGCCCTGCGCGACACCTGCGTAACTGGACGCATCGCGCTGCCACAGTACACGCCCGCTTTCCAGGTCCAGGCCAGCCATGCGACCCTGGTAGGTGGTCACATACAGCGTGCCGCCGGACAACAGCAGGCCGCCGTCGATGTCGACCACGCGATCCAGTTCGGAACGGCCCTGAGGCACGGCGACCCGAGCTTCCCAGACCGGCACGCCGTTGGAGATGTCGAGCGCAACGACCTTGCCAGTCGACAGACCGGCGATCGCCAGCTGATTGGTCACCAAGGGGGCGCCCGTACCGCGCAGGGTCAACACTGCTGGAGTGCTGTCGTAGATCCAGCGCTGATCACCGGTGCTGGCATCCAGCCCGATCAGGCGATCGTCCTGGGTCTGCACCACCACGACGTTGCCGTTGTTGGCCGGTGGCGCCAGCACTTCGCTGTTCACGCGTTTTTTCCAGCGTTGCTCACCCGTGTCGGCGTCGAGTGCGATCACGTCGCCGCGCAAGGTGCCCAGTGTCACCAGGCCGTAGCTTACGCCCACGGCACCGGAAACCGGCTGGTCCAGATCTTTCTTCCACAGGACGTCGCCCGTCATGCGGTTCATCGCGACTACCTCGCCCGTTACATCAGCGGCGTAGATGCGATCGTTCTCGATCGCTGGCACGAGCATGTTGTAGGTCTTGCCCTGGCCGTCGCCGATACCGCGGCTCCAGACCTTCTGCAAGGACACTTCTTCCTTGAAGTCGGTGAGTTCGGCCGGGGGCAGTTCCTTCTTGCTGTTGCTGCTGCAACCCACGGCCATCAAGGCCAGGGCCAGCAATGCTGCATGTTTCCAACGGATCACGTCACGCATCCCCTTTGGCCAGGTCGTCGAGCTTGATTTGAAGGCCACCCACCGCCGCTTCATCGGACAGCGCAGCCTTGGCTTTTTGATAGGCGGCATAGGCGTCGTCGCTGCGGCCCAGTTGCACCAGCAGGTCACCCTTGAGCTCTTCGCGGGCTGCCAGGAACGCCTTGTCGGCATCGCCGTCGAGCAGCTTCAAGGCGTCTTCGGCCTTGTTCTGCGCGGCCAGGACCTGCGCCAGGCGCTGACGCGCCACTTCGCCCAGGGTGGTGTCGACCGGCTTGTCGACCACCGTCTTGAGTTCGGCGGCGGCATCATCGAGCTTGCCGGCATCGACGGCGGCCTTGGCCAGGAACAGGCTGGCGTACTGCGCATAGGCAGTACCACCGAACTCGTTCTTGAGCTTGCCGGCCAAGTCTGCCACCTGGGCGGTATCGGGCTTGCCGGTCGGGGTCAGGCTGGCTTCCAGCAACTGCTGGTACAGGTTGGAAGCGCTCTGCGACTGGTTGCTCTGATAGCGGGTCCAGGCTTGCCAGCCGAACACGACCACCAGGGCCAGCAGGCCACCGGTGACCAGGGGCTTGCCGTTACGCTGCCACCAGTCCTTGAGTTCGCCCATTTGTTCGTCTTCGGTACTCGACACCCCAATGCTCCTATTCGCGCAAATGCTTGATGCTTGCTTGATTCAGCCCTGCACAACGCAGGTCGCCAGATGATCGGCCAACGCCGACCAGGCAATGTTCTGTTGTTCGCCCTGGCCGCGCAGGGGTTTGAAACCTACCACTTGTTGGGCCAGTTCGTCGTCCCCCAGGATCAAGGCGTACAAGGCACCGCTCTTGTCGGCCTTCTTGAACTGGCTTTTGAAACTGCCGGCACCGGCGTTGACCATCAGGCGCAGACCCGGTACCTGGTCGCGCAGCCGCTCGGCGAGGGTCAGACCTGCCAACTCGGCCTGTTCGCCGAAAGCGCACAGGTAGACGTCGACCTGCCGGGCAATGGATTCGGGCACCTGTTCCAGGGTTTCGAGCAACAGGATCAGACGTTCGATGCCCATGGCAAAACCCACGCCCGGCGTCGGTTTGCCACCCATCTGCTCGACCAGGCCGTCATAGCGGCCGCCGGCACAGACGGTGCCCTGAGCGCCCAGCTTGTCGGTGACCCACTCGAAAACGGTCTTGCTGTAGTAGTCCAGGCCCCGCACCAGCTTGGGGTTGATCACGTAGGGAATGCCAGCGGCATCCAGACGCGCCTTCAAGCCCTCGAAATGCACGCGCGACTCTTCGTCGAGATAATCGGCCAGCTTCGGCGCGTTGACCAATACCGCCTGGGTTTCCGGGTGCTTGGTATCGAGCACGCGCAACGGGTTGGTCTTCAGGCGGCGCTGGCTGTCTTCGTCGATCTGGTCCAGGTGCGCGGTGAGAAATTCCACCAACGCCTCGCGGTAGCGACCGCGGGCTTCGCTGGTGCCCAGGCTGTTGAGTTCCAAGGTGACCGCGTCGCGAATGCCCAGCAGTTTCCACAGGCGCCAGGTCAGCACGATCAGCTCGGCGTCGATGTCCGGACCGTCGAGGTTGAACACTTCCAGGCCGATCTGGTGGAACTGGCGATAGCGCCCCTTCTGCGGCCGTTCATGGCGAAACATCGGGCCCATGTACCAGAGCTTCTGCACCTGGCCACCACCGCTCAGGCCATGTTCGAGCACCGCGCGGACACAGGCTGCCGTGCCTTCGGGGCGCAGCGTGAGGGAATCACCGTTGCGATCCTCGAAGGTGTACATCTCCTTTTCGACGATATCGGTGACTTCGCCGATGGAGCGCTTGAACAGGTCGGTGAACTCGACGATGGGCATGCGGATCTGGCGGTAGCCGTAACCGTCCAGCAAACCGGCCACGGTGCCTTCGAAGTAACGCCACAGCGGCGTCTGCTCCGGCAGGATGTCGTTCATGCCACGAATGGCTTGCAGAGTCTTGCTCACAAAATATCCTTAGAAATCCCTGTTAGCCGCGGACGATCAACGCCGCATCGGCTTCGACCTTTTCCGCAGCCTTCTGCCGGATCAGCTTCTCGAGCTCATCCACCAGATTGTCGTTGGTCAGTTTCTGCGACGGCTTGCCGTCGATGTAGATCAGGTTCGGTGTGCCACCAGTGAGGCCGACATGGGCTTCCTTGGCTTCGCCCGGACCGTTGACCACGCAACCGATGACCGCGACGTCCAGCGGCACCAGCAGGTCTTCGAGACGGCCTTCGAGCTCGTTCATGGTCTTGACCACGTCGAAGTTCTGCCGCGAGCAGCTGGGGCAGGCGATGAAGTTGATGCCGCGCGAACGCAGGCGCAACGACTTGAGGATGTCGTAGCCGACCTTGACCTCTTCCACCGGATCGGCCGCCAAGGAAATGCGAATGGTGTCGCCGATGCCGTCGGCCAGCAGCATGCCCAGGCCGACCGCCGACTTGACCGTACCCGAACGCAGGCCTCCGGCTTCGGTGATGCCCAGGTGCAATGGCTGGACGATCTGCTTGGCCAGCAAGCGATAGGCGTCGACGGCCATGAACACGTCGGACGCTTTCACGCTGACCTTGAAGTCGTGGAAATCCAGGCGCACCAGATGCTCGACATGACGCAGCGCCGACTCGACCAGCGCTTCCGGGGTCGGTTCGCCGTACTTCTTCTGCAGGTCCTTTTCCAGTGAGCCTGCGTTGACGCCGATACGGATCGGGATGCCACGATCGCGCGCGGCATCGACCACGGCGCGCACGCGGTCTTCGCGACCGATGTTGCCGGGGTTGATGCGCAGGCAGTCCACACCCAGCTCGGCCACCCGCAGGGCGATCTTGTAGTCGAAGTGAATGTCGGCCACCAGCGGCACGCTGACGCGCTGCTTGATGCGCCCGAAGGCTTCGGCGGCGTCCATGTCGGGCACGGACACGCGCACGATGTCGGCGCCGGCATCGACCAGGCGCTGGATCTGCCCGACGGTGGCATCGACATCATTGGTGTCGGTGTTGGTCATGCTCTGCACGGCGATGGGCGCATCGCCCCCCACCGGTACCGAGCCGACCCATATTTTGCGCGATTCGCGGCGCTTGATCGGAGATTCACCGTGCATGTTATTGCCCCAGCTTCATGCGAGCAGTATTGCCCTTGGTAAAGGGTGCGACATCCACCGCTTGACCGTTGTAAGTCACCTGGGCGGCATTGGCCACGCCCAGGCGTATGGAAAGCGGCGGCTTGCCGCTGACCTGAAGATTGTCACCACTGCGCTTGAGACCGCTGTACAACACCTTGCCGGTGGCATCGGTGACCTGGGTCCAGCAGTCGGCGACGAAGTTCATGCCGACCTGGCCCTGTCCAGCCACGGGCGTCTCGACTGGCGCAGACGCTGCGGCAGGGGCCGGCGCGGCAGGTGTTGTCGCTGCATTAGGTACAGGTGCGGGAACAGGCGTGGCAGCGGTTGCAGGCGTCTGCGCAACGGTCGCAGATGGCTGGGTAGTCGTGGTCGCCGGTGTGCCAGTAGTGGCCGGGTCAACCGGGGTTTGGCCCTGCCCCAGGCTCAACGAGGTGGGCTCGCCTTCGCGCGCAGCCACCACGGCCTGGTCTTCAGGCTCGTCCAATGGATGAATCTGGGTCGTGCCGTCGGCGCTTTCGACTTCGACGTGCTCCAGCGCGACGTTGGTCGGATCGGTGCCACGGGTGGTGGTCTTGTCCTGCCACCAGAGGAAGCCGCCGCCCACCAGGGCCAGCACCAGCATCAGGCTGACGATGCGCAGCAGGTTGTGGGCCAGGCGCGAAGGTTCTTCGATGCGGCCCAGGCCATGCACGTTGCTGCCCTGCGCATTGGTGCCGGTGTACTGATCGAACGCCTGTACCAGCACGGCCTGATCCAGGCCGAGCAATTTGGCATAGGCACGGATGTAACCACGGGAAAAAGTGTGGCCGGGCAGCTTGTCGAACGCGCCCGCTTCCAGATTGGCCAAAGAGGCCGGGGTGAGGTTCAGCCGCGCGGCCACCTCGGGCAACGACCACGCTTTGCCTTCACGGGCCTGACGCAAGGTATCGCCGGGGTTTACACGAGAGCCTGCTGCTACTTCGGGATGCGCCGCTTTCATCTTTGCTCCGACAGGTATTGCTGATATTCCGGCGTACCGGGATAAAGCCGTTTGAGTTGCAGGCCATAACTGGCGGCCTTGTTCTTGTCTTCGTAGACTTTCGCCAGACGCGTGCCAAGCAGCAGGCTGCGCGCGGTTTGCTCGCTCAACTGGGTGAACCGGTCGTAATACTCCTTGGCCGGCACGTATTGCATGTCCTGGTACGACATTTCAGCCATTTCCAGCAGCGCCCGGGGCTGCTGACGGTTGAGCCGCAGCGCTTTCTCCAGATTCTGCCGTGCCACCTCGCGCTGGCCCAGAGCTGCCGCTGTCATGCCCAGGTTTTCGAAGACCCGCGAGCGTTCTGGATAGAGCGTGTCGGCGGCGGCCTTCTCGAACAGTTCGTAGGCTTCCTTGTAGCGTTTCTGTTCATACAGGAAGCTGCCGTAGTTGTTCAGGATACGGGCATCGCTGCGTGCGTTCAAAGCCTTGCGAAAGTGCTGTTCGGCAAGCTCGGGTTCCATTTCCGCCTGGAACACCAGGGCCAGTGCCGCATTGGCGTCGGCGTCGGAACCGTTGAGCTCCAGGGCCTTCTTCAAGGGAATCTTGGCCCGCTCGGTACTGCCTTCCTGCAGGTATCCCAGACCCAGTTGCACGTAGGCCTGACGCGCCTCGTCCCGACCCTTGCTGGTGTCCATCGGATTGACCTTGCCCGTGGTGACGCAACCGGTCAGCAAGGCGAAGACGATCAGCAGCGCGGCGCGCAGGGTCATGGAGTTCCTCTCGTTCAGTTCCGATTCGCGGCAGTTTGCGGCATATCGGCCTCAGCGCCTAATTGGCGTACGGCGATGTAGCGTTCACTGCGACGCGTGCGGTCCATGACCTGCCCCACCAACTGACCACAGGCGGCGTCGATATCCTCGCCACGGGTGGTGCGCACGGTCACGTTGAAGCCGGCCTGGTGCAGGTGATCCTGGAAACGACGGATGGCGTTGTTGCTCGGCCGCTCGTAACCGGAATGAGGGAACGGGTTGAACGGAATCAGGTTGATCTTGCACGGTACGTTCTTGAGCAGCTCGACCATTTCGATGGCATGGTCGAGCTGATCGTTGACGTCCTTGAGCAAGGTGTACTCGATGGTCAGCACACGCTTCTCGCCCAGTTGCGACATGTAGCGCTGGCACGACTCGAGCAGCATCTTGAGCGGGTACTTCTTGTTGATCGGTACCAGCTGGTTGCGCAGTGCGTCGTTGGGCGCATGCAGCGACAGGGCCAGGGACACGTCGATGTGATCGGCGAGCACGTCGATCATCGGCACGACACCCGAGGTCGACAGGGTGACCCGGCGTTTGGAGATGCCATAGCCCAGGTCATCCATCATCAGGCGCATGGCCGCGATGACGTTGTCGAAGTTCAGCAGCGGCTCGCCCATGCCCATCATCACCACGTTGGTGATGGCACGGTCGACGGTCGCCGGGACGCTGCCGAAGGATTTGTTGGCAATCCACACCTGACCGATGACTTCGGCGGCGGTGAGGTTGCTGTTGAAGCCTTGTTTGCCGGTGGAGCAGAAACTGCAATCCAGGGCACAGCCCGCCTGCGACGAAACACACAAGGTGCCGCGCTTGCCCTGGGGGATGTAGACGGTCTCGACGCAGCTGCCGGACGCCACGCGCACCACCCATTTGCGGGTGCCGTCGGTGGAGATGTCCTCGCTGACCACTTCGGGGCCGCGGATCTCGGCACAGGCCTTGAGCTTTTCGCGCAGGGCCTTGCCGACGTTGGTCATGGCATCGAAATCGTCCACGCCAAAATGGTGAATCCACTTCATGACCTGACCGGCACGAAAGCGCTTCTCCCCGATCGAGTCGAAGAACTGTTCCATTTCCGGTTGAGTCAGCCCCAACAGGTTCGTCTTGCCAGTCATATCAGTCATGGATTCACCTTCACTCGTGAGCCGTAGCTTAGCGAGTGGTTACTTCGGTAGTAGCGAAGAAGTATGCGATTTCGCGAGCAGCAGCGGCTTCGGAGTCCGAACCGTGAACGGCGTTGGCATCGATCGACTCGGCGAAGTCGGCGCGGATGGTACCGGCAGCGGCTTCTTTAGGGTTGGTGGCACCCATCAGCTCGCGGTTCAGGGCGATGGCGTTCTCGCCTTCCAGAACCTGAACGACAACCGGGCCGGAAGTCATGAAGGCAACCAGTTCACCGAAGAAGCCACGAGCGCTGTGCTCGGCGTAGAAGCCTTCGGCCTCGGCCTTGGACAGTTGCTTGAGTTTCGAGGCAACGACGCGCAGACCGGCTTTTTCGAAACGAGTGGTGATCTCGCCGATGACGTTCTTGGCGACAGCGTCGGGCTTGATGATGGAGAAAGTACGTTGAACAGCCATGTGAAACTCCAGAAACGGTGATTGAAGCGAAAAATTAAACCCGCGAATTATACGCGGGTTCCGGGGTATTGCCTAACCTGCAAATCGATCAGTCTTTTTCGGCGGCCCAGAGGGTCTGCACCGCTTCGAGCACCTTCTCGCCGACGCGACCGGAGGTGTCGTCGAAATCCGGAAGCGCCTTGATCATTTGCTGCAGGCGGGTGAAGCCGATCGAATACGGGTCCAGATCCGGGTGCTGCTCTTCCAGCTCCTCGGCGATGCGCTGTACATCATTCCAACCATAGCTCATGACAATCCCTCGGTCAGTGCGGCGCTTCGGCGGCGTGATTGAGCGAGTACTTGGGAATCTCGACGGTGATGTCCTCGGTGCCGACCTTGGCCTGGCAGCTCAGACGCGAAGTCGGCTCCAGCCCCCAGGCGCGGTCGAGGAAGTCTTCTTCCAGCTCGTCGGCCTCTTCCAGGGAGTTGAAGCCGGCGCGGATCACGCAGTGGCAGGTGGTGCAGGCGCAGACGCCGCCGCAGGCACTCTCGATCTCGATGTGATGATCGTGGGCGACGTCGAGCAGCGACCTGCCGGTTTCAGCCTCGACCACCATACCGTCCGGGCAATGCTCGGCGTGGGGCAGAAATGTCACCTTCGGCATCAGTTATTCCTCAATTTCATTCAGGTTGCGCCCTGACAGGGCGTCTTTCACGGCATTGTTCATGCGACGCGCGGCGAACGCATCGGTCACCTGCGACAGCAGCTTGGTCTGCTGTTCGATGGCCGGACCGTCACTGCCTTTGACCAGCGCGCGCAACTCGTCCATCTGCAGGCCGATCACCATGCGCTCCTCGTCGTCGAGCAGGCGCTCGCCGTCGGCATCCAGCGCGGCCTGTACGGCTTCGATCAGACGCTCACCGTCGACCTGGTGTTCACGCAACTGGCGAGCGACCTTGTCGTCACCGGCGTACTGGAAGGAATCGGTGAGCATCCGGGCGATCTCGCCGTCGGTCAGACCGTAGGACGGCTTGACCTGAATGCTCGCCTCGACGCCCGAACCCAGCTCGCGGGCGGACACACTGAGCAGGCCATCGGCGTCGACCTGGAAGGTGACGCGGATCTTCGCCGCACCAGCCACCATGGCAGGAATGCCGCGCAGTTCGAAACGGGCCAGGGAACGGCAGTCGCTGATCAGCTCGCGCTCACCCTGCAGCACATGCACCAGCAGCGCCGACTGGCCGTCTTTATAAGTGGTGAAATCCTGGGCACGGGCGACGGGAATGGTGGTGTTGCGCGGAATCACCTTCTCCATCAGCCCGCCCATGGTTTCCAGACCCAGGGACAAGGGAATGACGTCGAGCAGTAGCAGTTCGCCGCCGTCACGCTTGTTGCCGGCCAGCGTATCGGCCTGGATGGCGGCACCGATAGCCACGACCTGATCCGGGTCGATGTCGGTCAGGGGCTGGCGCCCGAACAGCTCGCCCACTGCTTCACGCACACGCGGAACGCGAGTGGAACCGCCGACCATGACCACGGCGAGAATCTCGTCGATCTCGATGTTCGCGTCACGCACGGCGCGTCGGCACGCCTTGAGGCTGCGCGCGACCATGGGTTCGATCAGGGCCTGGAAAGCATCACGGGTGAGCTCCGCGCTCCAGCTACCGTAGGTGATGGTGGTGCTATGCGCCTGGCTCAACGCTTCCTTGGCAGCGCAGGCCGCCTGGAGCAATTGGCGTTGCGCACCAGGATCGAGGTTGGCGGATACACCGGCCTGCTCGACGATCCAGCCGGCGATGGCATGGTCGAAATCATCGCCGCCCAGCGCGCTGTCGCCGCCGGTGGCCAGCACTTCGAACACACCGCCGGTGAGGCGCAGGATGGAAATGTCGAATGTCCCGCCACCCAGGTCGTAGATCGCCACCAACCCTTCGGCATGTTGATCCAGGCCATAGGCCACGGCCGCGGCGGTGGGCTCGTTGAGCAGGCGCAAGACGTTCAGACCGGCCAGACGCGCAGCGTCCTTGGTGGCCTGGCGCTGGGCATCGTCGAAATAGGCAGGCACGGTGATCACCGCCCCCACCAGCTCGCCACCCAGGGTGTCTTCGGCACGCTGACGCAGGGCCTTGAGGATGTCGGCGGACACTTCCACCGGACTCTTCGGGCCCTGCGCGGTTTCGATGAACGGCATGTGCGACTCGCCACCGACGAAGCGGTAGGGCAATTGCTCGCCCAGTTGCTTGACGTCGGTCAGGCCGCGGCCCATCAGGCGCTTGACCGAGAGCACGGTGTTGAGCGGATCGCTGGCAGCGGCGGCCTTGGCAGCCGCTCCCACTTCGATGCGGTCGGCATGATAGCGCACGGCGGACGGCAGGATGACCTGCCCGTCTGCGTCCGCCAGGGGTTCGGAGAGACCGCTGCGCAGCGCAGCGACCAGCGAATTGGTAGTGCCCAGGTCGATCCCCACGGCCAGACGACGCTGGTGTGGTTGAGGACTCTGGCCAGGTTCGGCGATCTGCAGTAGGGCCATGCTTATCAGGTCAGGAATTCAGGCGTGCGGCCGTAGCGACACTGGGTTAATCGTCGAGGCGCTCTTCGAGCTGGCGCACTTCATAGGAAAGCTTGTCGAGGAACTGCATGCGCCGCATCAGGCGTTCGGCCTGTTCGCGTTGCGCAGCGTCATCCCAACAGGCAGCGAAGCTGTCTTCGAGTTCAGCCTGCGCGGTCTTGACCCGGCGCTTGAACGTTGCCACGCCCGCCAGGTCGGCGCTGTCCTGCAGGTCTTCGAGCTCTTCGCGCCACTGCATCTGCTGCAGAAGAAAGTCCGGATCGTGGACCGTGACTTCCTGCGGTACTTCCTGGCCACTGATGGACAGCAAATAGCGCGCACGCTTGGGCGCCGCCTTCAAGGTCTGGTAGGCGTCGTTCAGGCCCGCAGACTTTTCGAGGGCCTGACGCTGCTCACGCTCGGAGGCATCGGCAAAGCGATCGGGATGGACCTCGCGGGCCAACTCGCGATAGCGCGTGGCCAGTTGATCGAGGTCCAGGCGAAAGCCGGGCTTGAGGTCGAACAGGGCGAAATGACAAGGAGTACCCACGGATGTGCCTCAGATATTGAAGCTTTCGCCGCAGCCACATTCGCCGCGCACGTTGGGGTTGTTGAACTTGAAGCCTTCGTTCAACCCTTCCTTGACGAAATCGAGTTCGGTGCCGTCCAGGTAGACCAGGCTCTTTGGATCGATGATCACCTTGACGCCGTGGTTCTCGAAGACCTTGTCTTCACTACCGGCTTCATCGACGAACTCCAGCACGTAGGCCAGGCCCGAGCAACCGGTGGTGCGTACGCCCAAGCGAATGCCGTCACCCTTGCCACGCCCCTGGAGGGAACGACGAACATGGTTGGCGGCGGCTTCTGTCATGCTGATAGCCATCGTGACTCCTTACCTGCAAACGGTTTCGCGCGAGCGGTCACCCGCACCGCGCTGTATCGAACCTTCGACTGTGTCCAGCTTCGCTCTGACTCAGAGCAGACCTTTCTTCTGCTTGTAGTCGCGTACGGCCGCCTTGATGGCGTCCTCGGCGAGCACCGAGCAGTGGATCTTCACCGGCGGCAACGCCAGTTCTTCGGCCAGCTGGGTATTCTTGATGGTTTCGGCTTCGTCCAGGGTCTTGCCCTTCATCCACTCGGTGGCGAGGGAGCTGGAAGCGATGGCCGAACCGCAGCCGTAGGTCTTGAACTTGGCATCTTCGATGATGCCCTGCTCGTTGACACGGATCTGCAGACGCATCACATCGCCGCACGCCGGAGCGCCGACCATGCCGGTGCCGACGTCGGCATCTTCGGCGTCCATCTTGCCCACGTTACGTGGGTTTTCGTAGTGGTCGATGACCTTTTCACTGTAAGCCATGGTATTGATCCTTACTGAAACTCATCAGGTAAGCCGCTCTTGTCGGCAGCTACTTAGTGCGCCGCCCACTCGATCTTCGAGATATCGACACCGTCTTTGTACATGTCCCACAGCGGCGACAGAGCGCGCAGCTTGGTGACGGCCTCGCAGACTTTCTGCGCGGCGTAATCGACTTCTTCTTCGGTGGTGAAGCGACCGAAGGTGAAACGGATGGAGCTGTGGGCCAACTCGTCGTTGCGGCCCAGGGCGCGCAGTACATACGAGGGCTCGAGCGAGGCCGAGGTGCACGCCGAACCGGAAGACACTGCCAGGTCCTTGAGGGCCATGATCAGCGACTCGCCTTCGACATAGTTGAAGGACAGGTTCAGGTTGTGCGGCACACGGGCCGTCAGGCTGCCGTTGACGTACAGCTCTTCGAGGTTCTCGACCTGCTGGTAGAAGCGATCGCTCAACGCCTTGATGCGCAGGTTCTCGCTGGCCATGGTTTCCTTGGCGATGCGGAAGGCTTCGCCCATGCCGACGATCTGGTGCGTGGCCAGGGTGCCCGAACGCATGCCGCGCTCGTGACCGCCGCCGTGCATGGCCGCTTCGAGGCGAACACGCGGCTTGCGGCTGACATACAGCGCGCCGATACCCTTGGGACCGTAGGTCTTGTGCGCCGAGAAAGACATCAGGTCGACCTTCAGTGCCGACAGGTCGATCTCGACCTTGCCAGTGGACTGAGCCGCATCGACGTGGAACAGCACGCCGCGCGAGCGAGTCAGCTCACCGATGGCAGCGATGTCGTTGATCACGCCGATTTCGTTGTTCACATGGATGACCGAGACCAGGATGGTGTCGTCACGCATGGCCGCTTCGATCATGGCCGGAGTGACCAGACCGTCGGTGCCGGGCTCCAGATAGGTGACGTCGAAACCTTCACGCTCGAGCTGGCGGGTGGTATCCAGGACCGCCTTGTGCTCGATCTTGGTGGTAATGATGTGCTTGCCCTTGGTCTGGTAGAAGTGCGCCACACCCTTGATCGCCAGGTTGTCGGACTCGGTGGCACCGCTGGTCCAGACGATCTCGCGCGGGTCGGCACCGACCAGGTCGGCCACTTGGCGACGGGCGTTCTCGACAGCTTCTTCAGCTTTCCAGCCAAACACGTGCGAACGGGAAGCCGGGTTACCGAAGTTCCCGTCCATCTGCAGGCATTCGATCATCTTCTGTGCAACGCGAGGATCCACTGGCGTGGTCGCGGAGTAATCGAGGTAAATCGGCAACTTCATTGGTATCTCCTATCAGGCGGCTAACCTGGCTTTCTCATTCGACGGCAGACGTTTCGATCTTGTCCAGGCGCTGCATGCGGCCGTTGCTGTTGCAACGACGCAGATCCTGGCGCTGAGCGACTTCTTGCACCTCACGGCGAGTGACAAGGTCGGACAGACTGATACCGCTCAAAAATTCGTGAATCTGCTGGCTGAGGTCACACCACAGGTGGTGGGTCAGGCAGGTGTCACCGGCGTGGCAATCACCCAGGCCCTGGCACTTGGTGGCATCGACCGATTCGTTGACCGCGTCGATGACCTGTGCAACCTGGATGCCTTCCATTTCGCGGGACAGCTGATAACCACCGCCGGGACCACGCACGCTGGACACCAGGTTCCCCCGGCGCAGCTTGGCGAACAGTTGCTCCAGGTAGGACAGGGATATGCCCTGACGCTCGGAGATGTCGGCCAATGAGACCGGGCCACGCTGCGCGTGCAATGCCAGGTCGAGCATGGCAGTGACGGCGTATCGGCCTTTCGTTGTCAGTCGCATGGCTAGTACCACGGGTTCTCGGAATAGGTTCGATCATCCTATTTCCGAGTAAATTTGTCAACTATAAGTCCTACTGAATTACTAGGACTTGGGTGCAAAAACGGCGGCGCAATGGTAGCAGACTAATGATGCCGATTGGGGCCTGTGTGACGGCCCGGATCAGGACTGCGCCTTGCGCTCCGCGCCTTGCACGCATTCGAAGTCTTCGTCGCGCAAGGGCGGCAGGTCCTTGGCGCAGTAGTCGCTGCCCAGGCGGTTCAGCGCGCCACACATGCCTTCCAGACGCCCGTCCACCGCATGCAGATGATCGAGCAGCTGGCCGATGGCCCGCGCTACCGGGTCCGGCATGTCCTCGCCGCCGACGCCATAGGCATCGAAACCGATCTTCTCGGCCATGGCCTTGCGCCGCGCGTCCAGCTCGTCATCGCTTTTGACGATGATCTTGCCGGGTATCCCGACCACGGTCGCGCCGGGCGGCACTTCCTTGGTCACCACCGCGTTGGAGCCGACCTTGGCCCCGGCACCCACCGTGAACGGCCCGAGCACCTTGGCGCCCGCCCCCACCACCACGCCATCGGCCAGGGTCGGATGGCGCTTGCCCTTGTTCCAGCTGGTACCACCCAAGGTCACCCCTTGGTAGATCGTCACGTCGTCACCGATCTCGGCCGTCTCGCCGATCACGATGCCCATGCCGTGGTCGATGAAGAACCGTCGCCCCACCGTCGCACCGGGATGGATCTCGATGCCCGTCATCCAGCGACCGAAGTTGGACACCACCCGCGCCAGCCACTTCAGGTCGCGCTTCCACAAGGCATGGGCGGCCCGATGCAGCCAGATGGCGTGCATGCCCGGGTAGCAGGTCAACACCTCGAACGCATTGCGCGCGGCCGGATCGCGATGAAAAACACTCTGGATATCTTCCCGCAGACGTTCGAACATTTATTGATCCTTGCGCTTATGCGGCTCACCCCGAGCGACCTTCTGGGTCTCGGTGAGAATGCCGCGCAAAATACTCATTTCCGACTTGTTCACGGCGCTGCGCCCGAACAGGCGGCGCAGGCGAGCCATCAGGTGCCGTGGCTTGTCCGGGTCGAGAAAGGCGATGTCGACCAGGGTGTCCTGCAGATGGCCATAGAAGCGCTCCATTTCGTCGCTGGTGGCCAGCTCCTCGGTCTTGTCCAGCGTTGGCGCCGGACGCTTGCCCGCCAGCCAGGCCATGCGCACTTCATACCCGAGCACCTGCACCGCCGCCGCCAGATTCAGCGAACTGAACTCCGGATTGGACGGGATGTGCACATGGAAATGACAGCGCTGCAGCTCATCGTTGGTCAAGCCCGCGTGCTCGCGACCGAACACCAGCGCGATCTCCTTGCCCTGCCCGGCCTCCTCGATGACCTTCTCGCCACACTCGCGGGGATCCACCAGCGGCCACGGCAGGCTGCGGTCGCGGGCGCTGGTGCCCAGCACCACGGTACAGCCCACCAGCGCCTCTTCCAGGGTGGCGACCACCTGGGCGTTTTCCAGCACGTCGCTGGCGCCCGATGCGCGGGCGTCGGCTTCGGGGGACGGGAACTCGCGGGGCTCAACCAGAACCAGTCGCGACAACCCCATGTTTTTCATGGCGCGCGCCGCGCCACCGATGTTGCCGGGATGGCTGGTATTGACCAGGACGACTCGGATGTTATCCAGCACGGCTAGGGCTCTGTGTCGGGGAAAGGGCGGCAAATATTACAGAAGGCCTATAACTAAGGCTATGTCCCTCTTCTTGTCCACGACTTTTCTGCTAGAATGCGCGGCTTTCTTTAACGACCTTAGGTGAAACGTCCATGCAGCCCATGCTGAATATCGCGCTGCGCGCCGCCCGCAGCGCCAGTGAATTGATCTTCCGCTCCATCGAGCGCCTGGATACCATCAAGGTCGACGAGAAAGATGCCAAGGACTACGTGTCCGAAGTCGATCGCGCTGCCGAACAGAAAATCATCGACGCCCTGCGCAAGGCCTACCCGACCCACGGCATCCGTGGCGAAGAGACCGGTTTCCATGCCGGCAGCGGTGAAGGCGAAGACTACCTCTGGATCATCGACCCATTGGACGGCACCACCAACTTCCTGCGCGGCGTACCGCACTTCGCCGTCAGCATCGCGTGCAAGTACCGTGGTCGCCTGGAACACGCCGTCGTGCTCGATCCTGTCCGCCAGGAAGAATTCACCGCCAGCCGTGGCCGTGGCGCCCAGCTCAATGGCCGTCGCCTGCGCGTCAGCGGTCGCACCAGCCTGGACGGCGCCCTGCTGGGCACCGGCTTCCCGTTCCGCGACAACCAGATGGACAACCTGGACAACTACCTGGGCATGTTCCGCAGCCTGGTCGGCCAGACCGCCGGCATTCGCCGCGCCGGCGCCGCCAGCCTGGATCTGGCCTACGTTGCCGCTGGCCGCTTCGATGCGTTCTGGGAGTCGGGCCTGTCGGAATGGGACATGGCCGCAGGCGTCCTGCTGATTCAGGAAGCGGGCGGCCTGGTGAGCGATTTCACCGGCGGTCACAACTTCCTGGAAAACGGCCACATCGTTGCCGGTAACACCAAGTGCTTCAAGGCAGTCCTGACCGCCATCCAGCCGCACCTGCCGGCCTCGCTCAAGCGCTGAGACCTCGCACGACAAGAAAAGCACCCCACGGGGTGCTTTTTTCATGGGCGCAATTCAGCCCCCGCCCAGTCAACCTTCGCAGGCGAAAGCCAGTATCCGCCCCAGCATGTGGTCACACCCGGCCAACTGCGCGACGCTGACGAACTCATCGGGCTTGTGCCCCTGCGCCATGCTCCCGGGCCCACACACTACGGTGGCGATGCCTGCCTGATCGAACAGCCCGCCTTCGGTACCGAAGGCCACCGTGGAAAACGCCTGCGAACCGCTGAACCGCGCGATCAAGCGGGCGGCCTCGCTGGCATGGCTGACGTCCAGGCCTGGATAGCTGGACAGCTCGCTGAACCGAATTGCACTCTGACCACTGATCGCCTGCATCGCCGGCAGCAGCGTGTGCTCGGCGTAGCGTTGCAGGGCTTCGGTCAACTGTCGCGGGTCTTCGGCAGGCAGCGAGCGCACCTCGAAATCGAAACGGCAGTGCTGGGGGACGATGTTAAGTGCTGTACCACCCGCGATAACCCCCACCTGCACCGTGGAAAACGGCGGATCGAAGCGCTCGTTGCGGCCATCCGGGGCCTGCAGCGCATCGCCCAGCCGACCCAGCTCGGCAATCAGCCTCGCGGCGTATTCGATGGCATTGACCCCGCTCGGCGCGTGGGCCGAATGGCAGGCCAGGCCCTGCACCTCGCAGCGCATCGCCAGCTTGCCCTTGTGGCCGAGCACCGGCGCCAACTCGGTCGGCTCGCCGATCACGCACAACATCGGCTGCACCGGCTTGCCCCGCAAGGCCTCGAGCAGCGAGCGCACGCCCAGGCAACCGACCTCCTCATCGTAGGACAAGGCGATGTGCACCGGTCGACGCAGGGGCGCCTGCACCAGCGCGGGCACCTGTGCCAGTACGCAGGCGATGTAGCCTTTCATGTCTGCCGTGCCGCGGCCGTACAACTTGCCGTCCGCTTCGCTCAACTGGAACGCAGGATACGTCCAGGCCTGGCCGTCCACCGGCACCACGTCGGTATGACCCGACAGGACGATGCCCGGCACATCGGCCGGGCCGATGCTGGCGAACAGATTGGCCTTGCTGCCGTCCTCGTTGTAGATCAGTTCGCTGCTCACGCCGTGCTCGGCCAGGTAGTCGCGAACGAACTCGATCAGGGCAAGGTTGGATTCGCGGCTGGTGGTGTCGAAGGCCACCAAGTGCGCCAGCAGCTCACGGCTGGCGCTCATCGCTCGTCTCCGGGCACGCCATAGCCCGGTGCTACCGCCGGATTCAGGGCACGGTCGATGTAGTCTTGCATCTGCGGTCGATAGGCCTGCCACAATCCCTGCAACTCGCCCAAGGGGTCATGCTCGGCCCAGTCAACGCGCAGATCGACGATAGGCCACGGTAGCTCGCCCACGACCTTCAGCGCCGCCGAGTGCACCGGCCCGGCTTCGCCGCCCGCGGCCAGGCCGGCGAGCATGGCGTGCAGCAGACGTTCGGCAAGATGCCCGGAGGCGTTTTCGAACGCCTCGACCACGGCGTCGACCACCGCAATGTCGGCCAGCATGTTGCCGGCGGCGACACACTGCTCACCGCTGCGCGCGTGATGAATACCCAAGGTCTGGCTGCCACTGGCGTGGGCGCTACGGCCTTGCGCATCGATGGCGATGATCTGGCGATACGCACCGAAGCCGTCGCGGTCCAGCACCTGTTGCAACGCCTGGTCAGGCGACACCTGTTGTTCCAGTTGCGCCAGCGCCTGCGGACCGAGGGCTGGCAGCGTGATGTTCTGCGATGACACCGCGCCCACACCGGCCACAAGCCACGGGCAGCGGGCGCCCACGGCAATGCTCGACGAACTGATGGCGATGCCCAACTGGCCGGTTTCGGCGCAGCGCGCTGCGATGGAAAAGGTCATGGCAAAGAACTCCTCAGTCCGGAATGACGGCGATCACGTCGATTTCCATCAGCCACTGCGGCTGGCCCAGGGCCGAGACCACCAGGCCCGTGGAGATCGGAAAGACACCTTTGAGCCACCGGCCAACCACGTGATAGACCGGCTCGCGATAACGCGGATCGATGATGTAGGTGGTGGTCTTGACGATGTGCGACAAGTCACTGCCCGCCTCCTCCAGCAACTGCTTGACGTTTTTCATGGCCTGCTCGGCCTGCGCCGCAGGGTCGCCCAGGCCGACCAGGTTGCCGTCGAAATCGGTGCCCACCTGACCGCGCACGTACACGGTATTGCCGGCGCGCACCGCCTGGCACAAATCATTGTCCAGGCTCTGATTGGGGTAGGTGTCCTTGGTGTTGAACATGCGGATGCGGGTATGGGTGACCATGAACGGAGCTCCTTGGCGTACGCGTCGAGGTGACGCGACACAGTGATGATCAAGCGTTGGCGCGCAACGGCGCAGGTGTCCGGGCAGCGGTCCGGGACTCGTCATAGGCGCGGTACTTGCGCTGCGTGGCGATCTGATCGGCGACATGCTTGGCGTCGTGCCAGACGCCCCAGATAAAGGCCGACCCGCGCCGCGACAGCCAAGGCAGGCCGACGAAGTAGACGCCCTGCTCGCTGCTCACGCCGCGCTGATGGCGTGGCTTGCCGTTGGCGTGGAAGGCGTCGACCTGCAGCCAGCTGTAGTCCTGCGAATAGCCAGTGGCCCAGATGATCGTGGACACCCCCGCCTCGGTCAGGTCCAGCGCTTGCAGGGGTTGGGCAATGCACGCCGCGTCGGCCACGCGCTCGCGGGCAGTCGGCTCCAGGGGCAGGTCCAGGCCGTTGCGCTCTGCGTAGGCGTCGGCGGCATCGAGCAGCGCCAGGTAGTTCTCGTCGCCTCGGTCCAGATTGTCGTTCAGATCCTGGGCGAAGCTGACCTTGCCGTCGGCAAAGCGCTCTGTCAGACCCACCAGCACCATGCCCGCCTGAGCCAGTCGCCGAAAGTCCACGGTATGTCCGCCGCGGGCACCGCTGACGGCGATGGTGACGTGCTCCCGACCCGCCTGCACCGTTTCACTGTCCCACAGCCCGAGCACGCCCAGCCACCAGCAGAAGTCGCGCCCACGGTAGGCGCGCGGCGGCCGATCGTGGGGACCCACCGAGAGGTAGACCTTACGCCCGGCACGCAGCAGCTCCTCGGCGATCTGCACCCCGGAGGAACCGGCACCGACCACCAGCACCGCGCCTGCGGGCAATTGTTCAGGATTGAAATAGTGCGCCGAGTGAATCTGGTGGAGGGTCGAATCCGTGGGCGCGATGGCCGGGATCACCGGCTTCTGAAACGGCCCGGTGGCCGATACCAAGTGGTTGACGCAATAGGTGCCGTCGCTGGTTTCCACGGTGAAGCCGGCGCGGCCGACATTGCGCGTGACACGCCTGACTTCGACCCCGGTCTTGATCGGCGCGTCGAACTTGCGGGCATAGGCCTCGAAATAGTCGGCCACCTGCTCCTTGCCGGCAAAACCATCGGGGTCCATGTCGAATTCCAGACCCGGGAACCGATCGTGCCAGGCCGGACCGTTGGCCACCAGCGAGTCCCAGCGGCCCGAGCGCCAGGCCTCGGCGATACGATGCCGCTCTAGCACCAGGTGAGGGATACCCAGACGGCTCAGGTGCTCGCTCATGGCCACGCCGGCCTGGCCGGCGCCTACGACCAGGGTGTCTATTTCGGTGATCTGTTGGTTCATCTTGGCATCCTTCGACAGGCCGTCGGTGGCCAGTCGCTGTCTTCATGAAAATTCGAAAGCCGGGCGCACGGCGTCCTGCGGCACCCGCGAGGCTGTGTGCAAAGCTTCAATCATTCGGGCGCTCGGTTGCGCTCAGTCCACCAGCGAAGGGTCCGCCTGGATCATCAGGTGCTTCATTTCTTCGAAATGGCGCTGGGAAAAATCGGTGATCTTCTCCCAGTCCCGTGCGGTCTTTTCCGCCACGTCATCGGCGAGCAGCTTGAGCGGCTGGCCGGTCGACCAGGCCGTCACCAGAATCTGGCAGGCCCGCTCCAAGGTCCAGATGTCATCGAAGGCTTCGCCCACCGTGGCGGCAGTGACGATGACGCCGTGGTTGCCCATCAGCAGCCGGCGCTTGTCCTGCAGCAGGTTGGCCAGGCGAGCGCCCTCGGCGCTGGTATCGGCCATGCCGCCGTAGAGTTCGTCCACCGCCACACGGTTGAAATAACGCGCCGTGTTCTGGTCGACCGGCAGAATCCTGGGTTGCGCAAGGCAGGCCACGGCCGTGGTGTAGACCGGGTGCAGGTGCAGCACCACCCGGGCATCGGGCAGGCGCTGGTGAACCTGGCCGTGGATCGACCAGGCCGTGGCGTCCACGTCCGGGCGGTGCGCGGCGTCGGTGTCGTCGGCATCGAGCAGCAACAGATCACTGGCCCGCAGCCGCGAGAAATGCACCCACTTGGGGTTGAGCAGGAACTGCTTGCCATCGGCGCTGATGGCAGCGCTGAAATGGTTGGCGACCGCCTCGTGCATGCCCAGGTGGGCGATGATGCGGAACGTTGCGGCCAGGTCGATGCGCGTCTGTTCTTCGAAACTCAGGGCCATGCTCTGGGCACTCCATGGAAACGTACCCGCCAGGATCGACGGGTACTGTCGGCTGATGTCGAGGCGCGATATCAGGGCTTGGGCATCAAAGCCGCGATGTCATCGGCGGTCGGCGCCTGGAACTTGTACTTGTCCAGCAGCGCCGCGTATTCGGGGGTCTTGCTGTACTTCTCCAGGCCCTGGATCAGCGCGTTGCGGACCTCGTCATTGCCTTTCTTCACACCGAAGCCGTTGAGCACTGGGTAGATCAAGGTCTGCGAGGAAATCACCACGCGATCGCCCAGCTTGTCGACCACCCCGCGAGCGACCGCCGCGTCGGTGATCTGCGCTTCCACCGCGTGGGCGAGCATGGCCTGGGTGGTTTGCGGGTCGGTGCCGTACTCACTGATGGCGATCGGCTGCAGACCATTCTTCATACAATACTCGGCGGACAGCTTCTGCAACTGCTGCAACCAGGAAGTGGCGCCCATGGAGCCGATCTTGTGCCCGCAGAACTCTTCCGGCGTCTTGGGCTGATAGGCGCTGCCCTTGACCGCGAGGATCGACTCACCGCTTTTCAGATAAGGGACCATGTCGATCACCTTCATGCGGTCGGCGGTGATGTACATCGACGAGTTGGTGATATCGAACCGTCCGGCCTGAAGCCCGCTGATCAGGTTGGGAAAGCGGGTGTCGATGTTTTCCGCAGTCATGCCCATGACCTTGGCGAGACCGTCGAGGAACTCGATATCGAAGCCGGCAGGCTTGTTCTTCTCCATGTACTCGTAGGGGAAGAACGTCATGTCGGACCCTGCAACGATCTTGCCGGGCTGCTGGAACGCCGAAGCGCTCAACGAACTAGCAGCCAGGATGGCGCCGAACACGGCCATGGCGACGGGGCGGGCTTTCAGGCTTGGCAACTTCATGGGGTATTCCTCGCAGTCAATGGATTCAGGCTGTTGCCAGGTCGGTACCGGCTTGCTGGACGAAAAACGATGCACCCTTGGGTTTCTGGGGCAGACGCACATGGTTCTCGGTGCTGCGGATCAAGCCGCTTTCGCACCCGGCCACCAGGCGCCCGGCGTGCTCACTGGGCAGCGGGTTGTCGGCCAGTGGCAGAGCGTCCTCGGCGGCGTACACGCTGATGAACAGCGTCCGCGGATCTTCGGTGTGGTTGGGGCTCGAGGCATGCAGCAAGCGGGTGTGCATGAAGCACACCGAGCCGGGCGGGCCGAAGCAGGCCACCGGTGCCTGGCAGTGCTCCTCGACCACGGCATCGGCTACCGCGCCGGTGAAACGCTCGTCGTGCCAGTGCGACCACAGCGGGCCTTTGTGGCTACCGGGTATCACCTTGAGCGGACCGTTCTGGGCGGTCACTTCGCTGACCATCAACAGCGCCGTTACCAGGTCGTCGTTGCTGTGCGGGGTGAAGAGGAAATCCTGATGCCATTTCACCTGGGTCGCGGTGTGCGGCAGCTTGGAGTTGATCTTGCTGTGATGAAAACGAGTGCCGCTCCCGCCGATCAACTGTCCGGCGATTTCGGCCATGCGCGATTCGAAGGCCGTCTGGCGATACGCCGGCGAAATCTCGGTGGGCGACGCTACCCGGCGCAGGGAGGGATGGTCGGCACGGTGATCGCTTTCCACATCGAAACGTGCGCGACCATCCAGGGTTTCACCCCAGGCCTGAGCCTGGCTGCGGCTGTCCTGCACCCATTGATCGAAGTCATGCTGCAGCGCCGCCACTTCAGGCGCCGCCAGCACGTCTTCGACCACCAGAAAGCCATCCTGGTGAAACTGGTCTATCTGCCATTGCTCGATCATGTTCTCTCCTCGCACCGGTAGGGTTGGCTTCAGGCCAACGAGACATCTTTCAGGAACGCTTCCACTCGCGGGTTGTGACCGCCACGCAGCGCCTGCGGGCTGTCGTCGCAGACCACTCGCCCCTTCTCCATGAAGACGATGCGATCGGAAACCTTGAAGGCAAAATTCATTTCGTGGGTCACGATGATCATGGTGATGCCTTCGCTGGCCAGGGCCTCGATGACCTGCAGCACCTCGTTGACCTTCTCCGGATCGAGCGCCGAGGTGGGCTCATCGAACAGCATGATCTGCGGGCGCATCATCAATGCCCGGGCGATCGCCACGCGCTGCTGCTGGCCGCCGGACAACTGATGCGGGTATTTCCACGCGTGGTCGAGCATGCCGACCTTGTGCAGCAAGGCGTAGGCCTGCTGTTTGAGTTCGGCCAGGGGCGCCAGACGGTGATAACGCGGCGCCATCAGCAGGTTGTTCAGCACGGTCATGTGCGGGAACAGATTGAAGCTCTGGAACACCATGCCGATGTTCATGCGGTGCTCGGCGTGCTCCACATAACGTGGCGGTTGCGCACCCTGCCGGTTCAGATGAATGAACGGCTTGCCGTTGATCTTGATGTCGCCGTTGTCGATCTGCTCCAGGCCATTGAGCAGGCGAATCAGCGTGGTCTTGCCCGACCCCGAAGGACCGATCACCGACACCACTTCGCCCGGCTCGATCTGCAGGCTCACCGCGCCCAACACTTCGACGTCGTTATAGGCCTTGTGCAGCTTGGTCGCCTGCAACGCAGGACCGGTGGCGGCGCTGTCGGGTCGCGTCACCACGGCCCGGTGCTCGGTGGCCAGGCGCAGGACTTCGGCATCCGGCTGACGCGCGGCCTTGGTCTGGGTCACGTCCAGATAACGCTCCAGGCGTTTGAGCAGGAAATCGAACACGGTCACGATCAGCACATAGAAGAACGCCACCCCTGCCATGGTTTCCATGACCAGAAAGTTCTGCGAATACAGGCGCTGACCCACCATGAGGATCTCGGTCAACGAGATCACCGACACCAGCGAGCTGAGCTTGACGATGGAAATGAATTCGTTGGTGAGCGACGGCAGGGCCACCCGCAAGGCCTGGGGGATGACGATGCGCCACTGGGTGCCGGCAAAGCGCAGGCCCAATGCTCGTGCAGCCTCGCTTTGCCCCTTGGCGATGGACAGCAGCCCGCCGCGATGGATCTCCGCGACGTAGGCGGTTTCACTCAACACCAGCGCGATCAGTCCGGCCCAGAACGGATTGGCCAGCACAGCCGACGTAGACGGCATCGCCTGTGGCAGGTTGTAGACGAATATCAGCAGGACCAGCAGCGGCAGACTGCGAAACAGCCAGATGTAACCGCGCGCCGGCAAGTTGAGCAATGGACGAGAAGATTGCTTCGCCAGCGCCAGTACGAAGCCCAGCACAATACTGACGACCCAGGTCAATACACTGAGTTGAATCACGGTCCAGGCCGCCATCCAGAACTCGGTATCGCCGAGCAGACCAAACATGTATTTCCAATCAAACGTCATCGTCGGCTCGCTTGGCAAGGTCAAGGGTGATGGGTGACTTCCTGTCGACTATGAACTTCGAACGTTGCCCGTTCTGCCCGTCTTGAACCCATCATGATTGATGCCAGGTTCCGCCGAAATTAGTAAATTCGGGCCCCTTGCGTAGGAAAAACCTAAGCAGAAGTTCCTGAGGCGAACTTCGCACTCCCTGTGTCTACTTGGTTAGATGCAAAGCTTAAGAACAACTGCACGGTTTTAGCGCAGTCTGTTTCCGGTCTTATGGCAGACGAGACTTTTTGGTGCGAAATGGGTTTTGCGCCTTGATTCATTGGGTGCGCCGGAATGCCGCACTTCAGAAGCTCGTTTGCAGAGCGCCGCTATTGCTGGGCGTGAAGTGTGACCAGGGTTCCGACAGTCCTGGTAGTTCAGGGTAGCCCAGGCAGTGGCATGGTCTTCGCAGGCATAGGTAAAACCTATTCAGGCGGCGCAGGGCTGCACGGCGCTGCCGAGGAGCTGAACTTGATGCACTTCACCCTTCGGCAACTCAAATACTTCGTCGCGGCCGTCGAACAGGACAGCATTGCCGAGGCCTCCAGGCAGTTGCATATATCCCAGCCGTCCATCTCCGTCGCAATCAAGAATCTCGAAGAAGCCTTCAATCAACCCTTGTTCGTCCGCCATCATGCCCAAGGTGTTTCACTCACGGCCGGCGGCGGCAGGATTTATGAAAAAGCCAAGGAGTTATTGAGGCTGTCTCAGGAATTGGAACAGGATTCGCGCGCCGAGAATGGCAATGTTTCGGGCACCATTGCCATTGGCTGTTTCGAATCGGCCGCGCCGCTGTACATGCCCAAGTTGGTGGCCGGATTCAAAAGCCTTTATCCGGAAGTTGCCATTCAACTTTATGACGGCGAACAGCATGAACTGATGCACGGCCTGCACCGTGGTCGTTTCGACCTGGCCTTTCTCTACGACCTGGAACTGGGCAACACCATCCACAAACAGGCCCTCAACGCACCCCACAAGCC
This sequence comes from Pseudomonas sp. UBA6276, assembly GCF_002438365.1. NCBI lineage: Bacteria > Pseudomonadati > Pseudomonadota > Gammaproteobacteria > Pseudomonadales > Pseudomonadaceae > Pseudomonas > Pseudomonas sp. UBA6276. The sequence goes on along the minus strand of NZ_DJUS01000105.1, from coordinate 10,116 downwards.
CTACGCCCTGCTACCGCTCGATCACCCTCTGGCGCAACGAACCTCGGTCACTTTGCAGGCCCTGAGCGAGGAGCCGATGATCCTGCTCGATGCCGTTCCCAGCCGCAGTTACTTCATGGATATCTTCACCGAGAAGGGCTATGCCCCGGTCGTCGCCTACAGCTCGCCCTCCATCGAGATGGTGCGCTGCATGGTAGGGCAAGGATTGGGATTTTCGGTGTTGGTCACGCGGCCGTGCAGCCAGATGACCTATGACGGCAAGCTGCTGGCGCATCTGGAAATCGAAGACGACATGCCGGCCTCAACGCTGGTGATGGCGCACCTGCGCAACAACCAGCCGAGTCGGGCGACTCGGCTGTTCATGGAGTATTGCCGGAGTGTGGAGCTGACGCCGCCGGGACCGGCGGCGCGTGTGAGCGAGGAGGAATCTGGAGCTTATTGCCCAGCCTGATTCTCACCAAGGATCAATTGACCCTGCTTGTTCACCGGGATCTGCGAGCCTGGGTCACGGTCCATGCGCACTTGGCCGACCTTGCCGTCGAGCTGGTACTTCACGTTGTAGCCCACGACCTTGTCACTGATGTCGTTGACCGTATTGCAGCGGGTCTGAGTCGTGGTGTAGGTGTCACGACCCTGCATGCCCTCCTGGACCTTGTTGCCGGCGTAGCCACCGCCGACGGCACCGGCCACGGTGGCGATCTTCTTGCCGTTGCCACCACCGACCTGATTGCCGAGCAAGCCGCCCGCCACTGCACCCAATACACTGCCCACGATCTGATGCTGATCCTGCACCGGCTTCTGCCGAGTCACAGTGACATCCTTGCACACTTCGCGCGGCGTCTTGATCTGCTGTTTGATCGGCTCTGCGGCCAAGACGTCGGCGTACTCGGGGCCTTTGTTCACGAGGCTGTAGGTTGCAACGGCGCCTCCGGCGGTAACACCGACAGCACCCAGCACTGCACCAATCAGCAACGACTTATTCACTTTGAACCTCCTGACTACGGTCATGGCGCCAGGCCACGTTTCCCAGCCTTGGAGCATGAAAAAAGGCGCGAGTTCAATACTCGCGCCTTTCAGGCCTTGCCGCAGTTGACGTCGAACGTCTTATGGACGGTCGTCGACCTGGTCCTTGGCCACGGGAGGAATCAGATCCTCGCTGCTCAGGTTCAGCCAGATCAGAACCACGTTGGCGATGTAGATCGACGAGTAGGTACCGGCCATGACGCCGATGAACAGTGCCAGCGAGAAGCCCCACAGGTTGTCGCCACCGAAGAACATCAGGGCGGCGATGGCCAGCAGGGTCGACACCGAGGTCGCCACGGTACGCAGCAGCGTCTGGGTCGTGGAAACGTTGATGTTCTCGATCAGGGACGCCTTGCGCATCACCCGGAAGTTCTCGCGAACCCGGTCGAATACCACGATGGTGTCGTTCAGCGAGTAGCCGATGATAGCCAGTACCGCCGCAAGCACCGTCAGGTCGAAGGTGATCTGGAAGAACGACAACAGGCCCACGGTGACGATCACGTCGTGAATCAGCGACAGGATGGCGCCGACCGCGAATTTCCACTGGAAACGGAACGCCAGGTAGACGAGTACGCCGCCAAGCGCCAGCAGCATGCCGAGGCCGCCCTGGTCGCGCAGTTCTTCGCCCACCTGCGGGCCGACGAACTCGACGCGCTTGACCGTGGCCGGGTTGTCGCCACCGACCGTCTGCAGCGCCGCCGCGACCTGGTTGCCCAGTTGCGGGTCTTCACCCGGCATGCGCACCAGCAGGTCGGTGGTCGCACCGAAGTTCTGCACCACGGCGTCGTGATAACCGGCTTTCACCAGCTCGTCACGGACCAGGCCCAGGTCGGCTGGCTTCTCGTAGGTCAGCTCGATGAGCGTACCGCCGGTGAAGTCCAGCCCGTAGTTCATGCCCTTGTGGAACATGCTGAACAGCGCCAGCACGGTAAGGAGCACGGTGATGGCGAACGCAATATTGCGCACGCCCATGAAGTTGATGGTACGTAACATGGCAGCCCCTTAAATCCACAACTTCTTGAAGTCCCGACCGCCGTAGATCAGGTTGACCATTGCGCGGGTCACCATGATGGCCGTGAACATCGAGGTAAAGATCCCGAGGGACATGGTAACGGCGAAGCCCTTCACCGGGCCGGTGCCCATGGCGAAGAGAATCCCGCCGACCAGCAGCGTCGTCAGGTTGGCGTCGATGATCGCGGTGTAGGCGCGGTCGAAACCTTCGTGAATGGCGCGCTGGATGCTCATGCCATTGGCGATCTCTTCACGTATGCGCGAGAAGATCAGCACGTTGGCGTCCACCGCCATACCCATTGTCAATACGATACCGGCGATACCCGGCAACGTCAGGGTCGCGCCCAGCAACGACATCAGCGCCAGCAGCATGACCATGTTCAAGGCCAGTGCCACGGTGGCGATCACACCGAAGAAGCGGTAGATGGCGATGATGAACAGCGAGACGAACAGCATGCCCCACAGCGACGCATCGATACCCTTGGTGATGTTGTCGGCACCCAGGCTCGGACCGATGGTACGTTCTTCGGCGAAGTACATCGGCGCGGCCAGACCACCGGCGCGCAGCAGCAGGGCCAGTTCGGAGGATTCACCCTGGCCGTTGAGGCCGGTGATGCGGAACTGGCTGCCCAGCGGCGACTGGATGGTCGCCAGGCTGATGATCTTCTTCTCTTCGGTGAAGGTCTGTACCGCGACGTCCTTCTCCACGCCATTGACCGTCTGCTTGACGTAGCGGGTGGTCGGGCGCTGTTCGATGAAGATCACCGCCATGCTGCGGCCGACGTTGCTGCGCGTGGCGCGGCTCATCAGGTCGCCGCCGTGGCCATCGAGCTTGATGTTCACCTGTGGCTGGCCATGTTCGTCGAAGCTGGCCTGGGCGTCGGTGACCTGGTCACCGGTGATGATCAGGCCACGCTCGACCGCCGCCGGGGCACGGTTGCCCTCGCGGAATTCGAAGGTTTCGGTGGTGGCCTTGGAATCGTCCGGGCCTGCGCCGAGGCGGAATTCCAGGTTGGCGGTCTTGCCCAGGATACGCTTGGCTTCGGCAGTGTCCTGTACGCCCGGCAGCTCGACCACGATGCGGTTGGCACCCTGACGCTGTACCAGCGGCTCGGCCACACCCAGTTCGTTGACCCGGTTACGCACCGTGGTCAAGTTCTGCTTGATCGAGTATTCGCGAATTTCCGCAACCTTGGCCTGAGTCATGGACAGGCGCAGCACCGACAACTCGTTGCGCTCGCTGGCGGTCAGGTCGAAATCGGTGAAATTCTTGCGGATCAGGGCCTGGGCCTGGTCACGGGTCGCGGTATCGTTGAAGCCCAGCTGGATGGCACCATCCTGCTGCGGCAGGCTGCGATAGCGCACACGTTCCTTGCGCAGCAGCGTCTTGACTTCGCCCTCGTAGACTTTCATGCGGGCGTCGAGCGCCTTGTCCATGTCCACTTCGAGCAGGAAGTGCACACCACCGGACAGGTCGAGGCCCAGCTTCATCGGGCTGGCACCCAGGCTGCGCAACCACGGCGGCGTGGTCGGGGCCAGGTTCAGGGCCACCACGTAGTCGTCGCCCAGCGCCTTGCGCACGACATCCTTGGCCGGCAGCTGGTCTTCGGCCTTGGTCAGGCGCAGCAGACCGCCCTTGCCGTTTTCGGCCAGGCTTGCGGATTTGACCTGGATGCCGGCGGCGTTGAGCGCCGTGCCGACGCGATCCAGATCGGCCTGATTGACCTGCAGCGCAGTGCTCGCGCCGCTGACCTGGATGGCCGCGTCATCAGGATAGAGATTAGGTGCGGAATAGATAAAACCGATCGCCAGCACCGCCAGGATCAGTACATATTTCCACAGAGGATATTTGTTCAGCATCACGCCGCCCGTTCAAGACGCGGGGCGCCTTGCGCGCCCCGACATGGGTAAAAGTCTGCAGCTTAGATCGCTTTGAGCGTGCCTTTGGGCAGGGTCGCGGCGATGGCGCCCTTCTGGATTTTCAGCTCGACGGTGTCGGACACTTCGATGACCACGAAGTCGTCGGTGACCTTGTTGATCTTGCCGGCAATGCCGCCGTTGGTAACGACTTCGTCACCTTTCTGCAGGTTGCCCAGCAGGTTTTTCTGTTCCTTGGCACGCTTGGCCTGCGGGCGCCAGATCATCATGTAGAAGATGACCAGGAAACCGACCAGGAAAATCCACTCGAAGCCAGTGCCGGCAGGGCCAGCAGCCGGTGCAGCGGCGTCCGCGAAAGCGGCGGGGATCAAAAAGCTCATTCAACGCTCCAGTTACTTAGAAGTTATTGACTTGAAAGTCTTTATAAAACGGTCAGTCCAAGGGCGGCACAGGCAGCCCGCGCTTGGCATAGAAGGCATCGACAAAGGCGGCCAATGTACCCTGTTGAATAGCCTCGCGCAAACCAGCCATCAGGCGCTGGTAATGACGCAAATTGTGGATGGTATTCAACATGCTACCCAGCATTTCCCCGCACTTGTCCAGGTGGTGCAGATAAGCGCGCGAGAAGTTGCGGCAGGTGTAGCAATCGCAGGTAGGGTCCAGCGGCGAATCATCGTGGCGATGGAACGCATTGCGGATCTTCAGCACGCCGGTATCGATGAACAGATGCCCGTTGCGCGCGTTGCGCGTCGGCATCACGCAGTCGAACATGTCGACGCCGCGGCGCACACCCTCGACCAAGTCCTCGGGTTTGCCTACCCCCATAAGGTAACGAGGTTTGTCAGCGGGCATCTGGCCCGGCAGGTAGTCGAGCACCTTGATCATTTCGTGCTTGGGCTCGCCCACCGACAGGCCGCCGATGGCCAGGCCATCGAAGCCGATCTTGTCCAGGCCTTCGAGCGAACGCATGCGCAGGTTCTCGTGCATGCCGCCCTGAACGATGCCGAACAGCGCCGCCGTACTGTCAGCGTGGGCATCCTTGGAACGTTGCGCCCAGCGCAGCGACAGCTCCATGGACGTGCGCGCGGTCTGCTCGTCGGCGGGATAAGGCGTGCATTCGTCGAAAATCATCACGACGTCCGAGCCCAGGTCACGCTGCACCTGCATCGATTCCTCGGGGCCCATGAAGACCTTGGAGCCGTCCACCGGGGAGGCGAAGTACACGCCCTCCTCCTTGATCTTGCGCATGGCGCCAAGGCTGAATACCTGGAAGCCACCGGAGTCGGTCAGAATCGGCCCTTTCCACTGCATGAAATCGTGCAGGTCGCCGTGCGCCTTGATCACTTCGGTGCCCGGACGCAGCCACAGGTGAAAGGTGTTGCCCAGGATCATCTGTGCGCCAATCGCCTCGATGTCGCGCGGCAACATGCCCTTGACCGTGCCATAGGTGCCCACCGGCATGAACGCCGGGGTTTCCACCACGCCACGGGGAAAGGTCAGGCGACCACGACGGGCCTTGCCATCGGTGGCCAGCAACTCGAACGACATACGACAGGTGCGACTCATGCTTGATCCCCTGGCGCGGCTTCGCTGGGACCGCGAGGCGCCGGATTGCGGGTGATGAACATGGCATCACCGTAACTGAAGAAGCGGTACTCGTTGGCCACCGCCGCCGCATAGGCCGCCATGGCTTCGGGATAACCCGCGAACGCCGAGACCAGCATCAACAGCGTGGACTCGGGCAAATGAAAGTTGGTCACCAGGGCATCGACCACATGAAACGGCCGCCCTGGAAAGATGAAGATGTCGGTGTCGCCGCTGAACGGTTTCAATACGCCATCGCGGGCGGCGCTTTCCAGCGAACGCACGCTGGTGGTACCTACCGCTACCACGCGGCCACCGCGGGCCTTGCACGCCTGCACCGCATCGACCACGTCCTGACTGACCTCCAGCCACTCTTTATGCATGTGGTGATCTTCGAGCTTCTCGACCCGCACCGGCTGGAAGGTACCTGCGCCCACATGCAACGTCACGAAGGCAGTTTCAACGCCCATCGCTTCGATCTGGGCCAGCAGCGCCTTGTCGAAGTGCAGACCCGCCGTCGGCGCCGCCACTGCACCGGCCTTCTCGGCGTACACGGTCTGGTAGCGCTCGCGGTCGGCGGTGTCGTCGGGCCGGTCGATGTAGGGCGGCAACGGCATGTGGCCAACCTTGTCGAGCAGCGGCAGCACCTCTTCGCTGAAGCGCAACTCGAACAGCGCATCGTGCCGCGCGACCATCTCGGCCTCGCCGCCGCCGTCGATCAGGATCATCGAGCCGGGCTTGGGCGACTTGCTGGAACGCACATGGGCCAGCACGCGATGGCTGTCCAGCACGCGTTCCACCAGAATTTCCAGCTTGCCCCCCGACGCCTTCTGGCCAAACACCCGCGCCGGAATCACCCGGGTGTTGTTGAACACCATCAGGTCGCCCGGCCGAAGAAAGCCCGGCAGATCGGTGAATTGACGATGATCCAGCGCACCGGACGGCCCATCGAGGACCAACAGGCGGCTGCCATGGCGCTCGGCCAGCGGGTGGCGAGCGATCAGGGAATCAGGAAGCTCGAAAGAGAAATCGGCGACGCGCATGATAGGGTTCGGCTGTATAGGGCTGAAAATTCTAGCAAAAATCTTCAAAATTGACCATGAAAGCTGATTGACCAGTGGTCGAGTCGTCTCTATACTTCGCCGCCTGTAAGCCCTGATGGCGGAATTGGTAGACGCGGCGGATTCAAAATCCGTTTTCGAAAGGAGTGGGAGTTCGAGTCTCCCTCGGGGCACCAAATCAGAAAAAAGACCTTCACGAAGGTCTTTTTTTTCGCCTGCGATTCGGCATCCTTCCTGCTCAGGAGCGGCCGCTGGCCATGAGCAACCCAGCGCTGCCGACGCCGTATCCGTTCACCGTCACCTATTCAGCGGTACCCAGGCATTCGATATATGGCTCAAGGGGCACCGTGTCGCTCGCAGCCTTGGCGACCTCTGCAGCAAAATCGACTGTTGCCCCCACCTTCTCTTGAACTGTACCTCCCGCCGCTCACCTGATGCGCCTACCCTTGGAGTCAACTCAAAGGAGCAGTCGTCATGCCGGATGCAGCCAACCTCTACCTGTTCGTCATTGCCGCGGCATTGCTGCTGATCGTCCCCGGACCGAACATGGCGTTCGTCACCAGCCACGCCCTTGCCCACGGCTGGCGAACCGGGGTGGCGGCAGCGCTGGGCATTTCGCTGGCGGACTTGATCATGACGCTGCTGGTCAGCGCAGGCATGGGTGCTGTCGTCATGAGTTGGGCTCCTGCTTTCGACTTGTTGCGGTTGGCAGGTGCGTGCTATCTGTTGTGGATGGCTTGGCAAGCGTTGACGGCGCCAACGGCTCAAAGCGCTGCCCCACGTCCCCTGGGCTCGACCCGCAAGGTATTCATTCGCGCCACGCTCAATAGCTTGTTGAACCCCAAGGCCCTGCTGTTCTTCATGGTGTTCCTGCCGCAATTCGTCACGGTCGGCAACGCAAGCGTAGTCGTCCAGCTCTCTATGCTGGGCATGCTGCTCGCCTTGATTGCCCTGGTTTTTCACTGCGTGCTCGCGCTTTGTGCCGCAACGCTGCGCAAACGGTTGAACGGTGGTCCGGCGTTGAGAAAGTGGGGCAGCTATGGCTTCGCGGGCATGATGACGGCACTGGCCGCACGACTGTTATTTCTTGAGCGCCCCCTATGATCTTCCCTCAACCTCTCAGCAAAACAGGTATCAGGTTCAACCTACTGGCACTATAAAAGCCCCTACCTGATCCACCCTCGCGAACACGGAGTTCCGCCCTTCACATGAGCAATGCCTACCGTACATTCTTCGCAACCCCAGGCGTCGTGGCGCTGATCGTGGCCGGCTCGATGGCCAGGCTTCCGCAAGCCATGGTCGGGCTGGGCCTGATTGCCATGCTTGCACAGGAAACGGGCCGCTACTGGGTCGCAGGGGCGGTAGCGGGCACTTATACCCTCACCAGCGCCATACTCGGGCCGATGATCTCGAAGCTGGTGGATCAGCGCGGCCAGCGCAAGGTGCTGGCGCCTATCGCGGCGTTCAGTATTGGCATGCTGCTAGCCCTGAGCGGTGCCGTGTACTGGCATGCGCCGCTGCCGGTGCTGTTCGTGCTGGCAGCCATGGCAGGTGTGCTTCCCAGTTTCGGGGCGATGATCCGCGCGCGCTGGGCCTATCTGTTTCGCGGAAAGCCGCAGCTGCACGCCGCGTACTCTCTGGATACGGTGCTGGTGGAATTCACCTTCATCGTCGGCCCGCCGCTGTCCATCGCCTTGAGCAGCGGTCTGTTTCCTCAAGCCGGACCTTTGGTGGCCGCCGTGCTTTTGGCCGTCGGCGTTGTCGCCTTTCTGCGCCAGCACGAAACCGAGCCACCGCCGATACCAGCCGTCAAAGGCCACTCCAGCTCTCCCCTGCGCATTCCGGCCTTGCGGATCATCGTCGTGGCGATGCTGGCGCTGGGCGTGCTCGGCGGGTCGGTCGACGTCGCGGTGGTCGCTTTTGCCAAGGAGGCCGGCTGGGCGGCCGCAGCCAGCTTTGTCCTGGCAGGCTTCGCGGCCGGATCGATGGTCGCCGGGATCACCTTCGGAGCGGTCAGAAGTGGGCTACCGTTCGAAACCCAATTGCTGATCGGCGCGGTATTCACCGCCGTGGCGACGACGCTGCCGATCTTTGCGCCCAATGTGTACTGGCTCACCGGCTTGCTGTTCATCACCGGCATGTCGTTCGCGCCGACGCTGATCGTGGTGATGAACATCGGCACGAAAATCCTGCCGCCCGGAAAGATCACCGAAGGGCTGACCTGGTTGAGTACAGGCGTCAGTGTCGGCATTGCAATGGGCGGCGCGACTGCCGGCCTGGTCATCGACCACTTCGGCACCCGTGCCGGATTCGGCGTCGCCATCGGCGCCGGCTTGCTGATGCTCACCGCCGTGCTGACAGGTCTGCGCACGCTGCAGGCAAGTTCGGCGAGCGAGACGATCGTTCCTGGCTGACACGCCCCTGTCACATCCCCACGCTTACATAGCCCTTTCTCTTTCACAGGGCTATGTCATGAGCATGTTCGACCTCAAGCGCCGTCGTCTCGTCCAGGCCGTGGGTGCGGGTTTTCTGCTGCCGGGGCTGGCGCCGTCAGTGATCGCTTCGGTCAAGGACCGGCCACAACTCACCGACGGCGTACAGTCGGGCGACCTGTTGGGCGACAAGGCGATGGTCTGGAGCCGGTGCGACCGCCCGGCGCGAATGGTGGTGGAGTGGGATACGCGCAGCATGTTCACCAACCCGCGCCGACTGGTCTCGCCATTGGCGGACGCCAGCACCGACTTTACCGCACGGGTCGAGCTCAATGGCTTGCCGGTGGATCAGGCGATCTTCTATCGGGTGCAGTTCGAGGACGCGCAGACCGGCGTCAGCAGCGAGCCGTGGTTCGGTCATCTGCGCAGCGAGCCTTCGCAGCGTCGTGATATCCGTTTCGTGTGGAGCGGCGACACCGTGGGCCAGGGCTTTGGCATCAATCCGGATATTGGCGGCATGCGTATCTACGAAGCCATGCGCCTGCGCTTGCCGGATTTCTTCATCCACAGCGGCGACACCATTTACGCCGACGGGCCGGTGCCGGCCACGGTGACCACGGAAAACGGCCGCGTGTGGCGCAACATCACCACCGAAGCCAAGAGCAAGGTGGCCGAGACTCTGGATGAGTACCGCGGCAACTACCGCTACAACCTGATGGATGAAAACGTGCGCCGGTTCAACGCCGAGGTGCCGCAGATCTGGCAATGGGACGACCACGAGGTGACCAACAACTGGTCGCCCAGCAAGCAGCTCGACGAGCGTTACCAGAACCGCGACATTCGCCATCTGGTGGGCAACGCCCGCCAGGCATGGCTCGAATACGCCCCCATGCGCCTGCAGCGGGCCGACAACGGTGGGCGTATTTACCGCAAGCTCAGCTACGGGCCGATGCTGGACATTTTCGTGTTGGACATGCGCAGCTACCGCAGCGGCAATGATGACAATCTGGCGCCCACACCCGAAGCCCGCACGGCGTTTCTCGGGCAGGCGCAACTGGACTGGCTCAAGTCCGGGCTCAAGGGATCGCAGGCGCAGTGGAAAGTCATCGCCGCCGACATGCCCATCG
>NZ_DJUS01000069.1:0-14887 GCF_002438365.1 Pseudomonas sp. UBA6276 | reverse complement strand
GATCAGGACATGTTCGGCTGGTTCATGGAGCGCAACGAGTCGCAGGACCCCGAGCTGCAGCGCATGGTCCGGATGATCCTGGACCGTGTCCAGCCCAAGTAACCGCTTCGAATGCCACTGGCAGCCTTCACGACGGCTGCTGGCGCTCTACGCACTGGCGCAGGCCGCCGCCTGGCTGGCGAACGGCTTGATGGAGGCGCCGGTGCTCGTGCACCTTGCGGCCGGGGTGCTGTGCATTGCGCATGGGCTTTATGTGCTGCCGCGAGAGGTGTTACTCGCCCATCCCCAGGCCGTCACCGGTTTGCGTCGCGATCGCAGTGGCTGGTCGGTGTGGACCGAGGCCGATGGCTGGCAGGCGGTGCAACTGCGTCCGGACAGCATGGCGCTGCCGCAGGTGGTCATTCTGCGCTTTCGCCTGGCCGGCCAGCGTCGCGTGCGCAGCGCCTGTGTGCTGCCCGACGGCCTGGACGTAGACACCCACCGGCGCATGCGCCTGCGCCTCAAATTCAGCCGACGAAGGTGGGCGGCTGCAGGATAGTGTCCTGCGCCTGCGGCAGCAGGTCCGGATAGTCCAGCGTGTAATGCAGGCCGCGGCTTTCCTTGCGCTGCATGGCCGACGTGATCATCAGCTCGGCCACCTGTGCCAGATTGCGCAGTTCGATCAGGTCGCGGCTGACCTTGTAGTTGCTGTAGAACTCGTCGATCTCGTCGAGCAGCAGGCGCACTCGATGCTGGGCGCGCTGCAAGCGCTTGGTGGTGCGCACGATGCCCACGTAGTCCCACATGAAGCGACGCAACTCGTCCCAGTTGTGCGCGATGATCACGTCTTCGTCCGAATCAGTCACCTGGCTCGCGTCCCACTGCGGCAACGGCCCGGGCGCTTGGGTCTGGTCCAGTTGCGCGACGATGTGCTCGGCAGCCGAACGCGCATAGACGATGCACTCGAGCAACGAGTTGCTGGCCATGCGATTGGCGCCGTGCAGGCCGGTGGAGCTGGTCTCGCCAATGGCGTACAGGCGGGGGACGTCGGTGCAGCCATGCTCATCGACCAGCACGCCGCCGCAGGTGTAGTGCGCTGCGGGCACCACGGGAATGCGCTGGCAGGTGATGTCGATGCCGAATTCCAGGCAACGCTGGTGCACCGTCGGGAAGTGGCTGCGCACGAAGTCCGCCGGCTTGTGGCTGATGTCCAGGTACACGCACTCGGCGCCCGTGCGCTTCATCTCGTGGTCGATCGCGCGCGCGACGATATCGCGTGGTGCCAGCTCTGCGCGCGGATCGAAGCGCGGCATGAAGCGTTCGCCATTGGCCAGCGTGAGCAGGGCGCCTTCACCGCGCAGCGCCTCGGTGATCAGGAAACTCTTGGCCTGGGGGTGGTAAAGGCAGGTGGGGTGGAACTGGTTGAATTCCAGATTGGCCACACGACAGCCTGCGCGCCAGGCCATGGCAATGCCATCGCCGCAGGCGCCGTCGGGGTTGCTGGTATAGAGGTAGACCTTGGCAGCGCCGCCGGTGGCCAGTACGGTGAAGCGCGCCCCGTGGGTGTCCACTTCACCGCTGCGGTGATCCAGCACATAAGCGCCAAGACAGCGATCCTCTGTGCGGCCCAGGCGCCGTTCGGTGATCAGGTCGACCGCGGCGCACTGTTCCAGCAATTCGATGTTCGGACGCAGACGCGCCTGGGCCAGCAAGGTGTCGAACAGAGCCGCGCCGGTGGCGTCGGCCGCATGGATGATGCGGCGCTGGCTATGGCCTCCTTCGCGCGTAAGGTGAAAGGGGAAGCCGGTATGTTCCGGATCCGAATCATCTTCGCGGGTGAACGGCACACCCATTTCGACCAGCCACTGAATCGCTGCGCGGCTGTGCTGCACCGTGAAGCGCACCGCTTCTTCATTGCACAGGCCGGCGCCGGCATCGAGGGTGTCCTGCACGTGAGCTTCCACGCTGTCGGAGTCTGCAAGCACGGCGGCGACCCCGCCTTGGGCCCACGGTGTGGAGCCGTCGCCGAGCCCGCCCTTGCTGATGACCGCGATGCGCAGCGTGGCGGGCAACGCCAGCGCAAGGCTCAAGCCCGCGGCTCCGCTACCGATTACCAGAACATCGTATTGCCGTTGCTTACCCATTCGAAGGTCATCCGCATGCCGAAAGTAATGTCGCGTGAGTCGCCATCCACCGCGCCGTTCGCGCCCGTTGTGCACATCCCGCTGGTATATCCAGGGGGGTAGCGGCACAATAGCGGCACCTTCGACACACGAGGGAATCGTTTCCCACCGGTATGGCGCGGCATTTATAGCAGCCACATCAAGGCTTGCGCTATGGCGGCAGGCACTTTGGGCCGGTAGTCGGTGCTGAACCACTTCAGTGCCAGGAATTCATGGCCTTTGTGTGTAGGGCTTCACCTTCGTATTTGTGGGAACTTTCCTAGAACCCCTGCAATCAATAGAAGGTTGCCCGTAAGAAGGAAACAACGCCGAACAACGAGCGCACCGGCTAGGTCTGGGTGCTGTCATCGGTGAAAAGATTATCGGCGCAGCTCGGCACGTTCGAGCTGCGCTTTCCGTGCAGGCTTGATCCGGGCCTGCGGGAAACTTGCCTGGAGGGGAGAACTTTTGCGAATAGCCCGAGTCTATGGTTGCAAGCCTGAACGATGGCCTGAGCAGCGCTCCTTCCGGACCCATGAGGAGTGTTCATGCTAACCCAGGAAGAGGATCAGCAGCTGGTCGAGCGTGTACAACGCGGTGATCGGCGAGCTTTCGATCTGTTGGTGCTGAAATACCAGCACAAGATTCTCGGGTTGATCGTGCGATTCGTGCACGACACCCATGAAGCCCAGGACGTGGCGCAGGAGGCTTTCATCAAGGCCTACCGCGCATTGGGCAACTTTCGCGGAGACAGCGCGTTCTATACGTGGCTGTACCGTATCGCCATCAACACGGCGAAAAACTATCTGGTGTCCCGCGGACGCAGGCCACCGGACAGCGACGTAAGTTCTGAAGATGCGGAGTTCTATGACGGTGATCATGGCCTCAAGGACCTCGAGTCTCCAGAACGTTCATTGCTGCGCGATGAGATCGAAGGCACTGTCCATCGAACCATCCAGCAGCTGCCAGAAGACCTGCGCACGGCACTGACGCTGCGCGAGTTCGATGGCCTGAGTTACGAAGACATTGCCAGTGTCATGCAGTGTCCGGTGGGGACCGTGCGGTCGCGGATTTTCCGTGCCCGGGAAGCCATCGACAAAGCCCTGCAGCCGTTGTTGCAGGAATCCTGAGACAGCGGCGATAGCCAAGAGAGGAACGCCATGAGTCGTGAAGCCCTGCAGGAATCGCTGTCCGCAGTGATGGATAACGAAGCGGACGAATTGGAACTGCGTCGGGTACTGACCGCGTTGGACGATGTCGAGGTCCGTGCCACCTGGGCGCGTTACCAGCTCGTTCGTGCCGTCATGCACAAGGATCTTCTGGATCCGCGTCTGGATCTGTCGGCGGCGGTGTCGGTAGCCATTGCCGAAGACATCGCCCCAGCCCCGGCTGCTCGCGGTCCGTGGCGTAGCCTCGGTCGTCTGGCCGTTGCGGCATCGGTGACCGTTGCCGTGCTGGCCGGTGTTCGCCTGTACAACCAGGACGACATCACCGGATCGGAGCTCGCTCAGCTGCAGCCAGCCCAGCAAGCCCCGTCGACCCCGATGGTGCAAGGTCCAGCCGTGCTGGCCGGTTACACACCGGACAGCTCCGACGCGCCCGGCCCGATGGCCAGCGGTGTGCTCAAAGGCGAAGAAGGTCTGAACGACCAGCGCCTGCCTGGTTACCTGCGTCAGCATTCGCAAGAAGCCGCTGCCAAAGGTTCCGACACTGCCCTGCCATCTGCCCGCTCCGCGAGCATGGAAAACCGTTAATCCCGATCATGCGTGCGGCCCTGTTTCTGCCAATTCTACTTGGCCTGGCCGCACCGGCCATTGCCGCACCCGATGCGGCTCAATGGCTGGACGCAATGGCGCAAGCCGAGCGTACGCAGGATTTTCAGGGGACCTTCGTCTACGAACGCGACGGTGACTTTTCTACCTACCAGATATGGCACCGCGCCGGTAACGGCGCGGTGCACGACCGTGTGCTCAAGCTCGACGGCGTCGCCTCCGAGCGGGTGCAGACCGACGGTCGGCTGACCTGCATGACGGGCAGCCCGGTGTCCGGGGGTGGCAAGGTGTCCAGCAGCGCTGCCGCAACCCTCGATCCGCTCAAACTGATGTCGTGGTACCAATTGCGTGTGGCCGGTGCTTCGAGAGTCGCCGGGCGCGACGCTGTGGTCGTGACCATGGTGCCGCGTGATCGTGATCGCTACGCCTTCGAAATGCACCTGGATGCGCACACGGGATTGTTGCTCAAGTCCCTGTTGATCGATGCCAAGGGGCGCCTGCTCGAACGTCTGCAGTACACCCAGCTTCAGCCAGGAGCGCCTGCGCCTGCCGACTTGAAGGCGACGCCAAATTGTAAGCCTGTGTTGCATGCGAGCAGCGGTTCAGCCCCCGGCAATGCCCTCGCATGGCAGGCCAATTGGGTACCTGCCGGCTTCGAATTGGCGCAGACCGCTCAGCGCAAATCTTCGGCCAGCAATGCTGATGTGACCAGCCTGCTGTACGCCGATGGCCTTGCGCATTTCTCTGTGTTTCTCGAACCGCTCAATGGCGCCTCTGCGCGTGATACCCGTGTGCAGCTGGGTCCCACGGCAGCCGTGTCGCGTCGCCTGAAGTCTTCGGATGGCGAAATGATGATCACCGTGGTGGGTGAAATTCCCTTGGGTACAGCAGAGCGAATTGCCCTGTCCATACAGCGCCAGGATGTTCATGTTCTACGCTGAAGGGGGCATGCGTCATGGCGTGTTCATGGCCCTTGCTAGCGCTTCATGCCTGGATAATCGCCGCGAGTTAACGTGAAACCTGTTTCATGCGGGTTGCAAACCGCCGGATTTTTTCTTATAGGTCAGTGCTTCGGGGGCGAGCCTTTTCAGTCGTCACAGATTCGCTGCCGTGCGCCGCAGTCAAGCATGGATTCCGCTCTGCGCTGAATTTGCCTTCAGCGGCTGCACAACCCTATTGCTCAACCACGCTCGTTACGAACGGGAGCCGTATGTCGATACCACGTTTCAAACCCTTTCTTTCACTGTTCGCGGCAGTGCTGATGCTGGGCCAGATCGCCAGCGTCCAGGCTGAAGCGCTGCCTGATTTCACGACACTGGTCGAGCAGGCGTCGCCCGCGGTGGTGAACATCAGTACCACGCAGAAACTGCCGGACCGCGGTGTGGCTGCCAGCCAGATGCCGGACCTGGAAGGTCTGCCGCCGATGTTCCGCGAGTTCTTCGAGCGCAACATGCCGCGCGGCGGACCACGGTCTCCGCAGCGCGGCGATCGGCAGCGCGAAGCGCAGTCGCTGGGCTCTGGGTTCATCGTTTCGGCTGACGGCTATGTGCTGACCAACAATCACGTGATCGCCGATGCCGACGAAATCATCGTGCGTCTGTCCGACCGCAGCGAGCTCAAGGCCAAACTGGTCGGCACCGATCCACGGACCGACGTGGCGTTGCTGAAAATCGATGGCAAGAACCTGCCCACAGTGAAGCTGGGTGATTCCGCCAAGCTTAAAGTGGGCGAATGGGTGCTGGCCATCGGCTCGCCGTTCGGCTTCGACCATTCGGTGACCAAGGGTATCGTCAGCGCCAAGGGTCGTACCTTGCCCAACGACGCCTACGTGCCGTTCATCCAGACCGACGTGGCCATCAACCCAGGCAACTCGGGCGGTCCGCTGTTCAACATGAACGGTGAAGTGGTGGGCATCAACTCGCAGATCTTCACCCGNNGCTTCATGGGCCTGTCCTTCGCCATTCCGATCGACGTGGCCCTGGATGTGTCGGATCAGCTCAAGAAAGACGGCAAGGTCAGCCGCGGCTGGTTGGGTGTGGTCATCCAGGAGGTCAACAAGGACCTGGCCGAGTCGTTCGGTCTGGACAAGCCGGCCGGCGCGCTGGTGGCGCAGGTGCTTGAAGATGGCCCAGCCGCCAAGGGTGGCTTGCAGGTGGGTGACGTAATCCTGAGCATGAACGGTCAGCCGATCGACATGTCGGCCGACCTGCCGCATCTCGTGGGCGGTCTCAAGGCCGGTGCGAAGGCGAGCCTGGAAGTGATCCGCGAAGGCAAGCGCCGCACCATCGACGTCACCGTCGGCGCGATGCCCGATGACGATCAGGACCTGGATGCCGGTGCCAAGGCCCAGACCGAGCGCAGCAGCAACCGCCTCGGCGTGTCGGTCGCGGAGCTGACTGCCGAGCAGAAGAAGTCGCTGGAGCTCAAGGGCGGCGTGGTCATCAAGGAAGTGCAGGACGGTCCGGCGGCACTGATCGGCCTGCAGCCTGGTGATGTCATCACCCACCTGAACAACCAGGCCATCGAGTCGTCGAAGCAGTTCGCCGACATCGCCAAGGGCCTGCCGAAGAATCGTTCGGTGTCCATGCGCGTGCTGCGTCAGGGGCGGGCGAGCTTCATTACCTTCAAGCTGGCTGAATAAGCTTGGGGTAGGTGAACGAAAGGCGACCTTCGGGTCGCCTTTTTTGTAATTCGTGGTGTGGCCTTCGCGGGCAGAGACCCGCTCCCACACGGAACCGAGTGATCGCATGAACTGTGGGAGCGGGACTCTGCCCGCGAAGACGTCGGCACTGCCACCCGTAACCCACCGGCTCCCACACCCGAACGTTATTCAGGTACAATTCCCGGCTATTTTTCGTTGGGCGTCCGGCCCGCAGCCTTTTTGAGTGTTGACCCGTGAGTGATTTGAGTCATATCCGCAATTTCTCCATCATCGCCCACATCGATCACGGCAAGTCGACCCTCGCCGATCGGTTCATCCAGATGTGCGGTGGCCTGGCCGACCGCGAAATGGAGGCCCAGGTCCTGGACTCCATGGACCTGGAGCGTGAGCGCGGGATCACCATCAAGGCGCACAGCGTCACCCTGCACTACAAGACGCAGGACGGCAAAACCTACCAGCTGAACTTCATCGACACCCCAGGCCACGTCGACTTCACCTACGAAGTCAGCCGCTCGCTGGCGGCCTGCGAAGGCGCGCTGCTGGTGGTCGATGCCGGGCAGGGCGTCGAAGCCCAGTCCGTGGCCAACTGCTACACGGCCATCGAACAGGGCCTGGAAGTGATGCCGGTGCTGAACAAGATGGACTTGCCCCAGGCCGACCCGGACAAGGTCAAGGACGAGATCGAGAAGATCATCGGCATCGACGCCACCGACGCCGTGGCGTGCAGCGCCAAGAGCGGCATGGGCGTGATCGACGTGCTCGAACGCCTGGTGCATACCATCCCGGCGCCTACCGGTGACATCGATGCGCCGCTGCAGGCGCTGATCATCGACTCCTGGTTCGACAACTACCTGGGTGTCGTTTCGCTGGTGCGCGTGCGCCATGGCCGGGTGAAGAAGGGCGACAAGATTCTGGTCAAGTCCACCGGCAAGGTGCACCTGGTCGACAGCGTCGGCGTCTTCACCCCCAAGCACACGGCCACCGCTGACCTCAAGGCCGGCGAAGTGGGCTTCATCATCGGCAGCATCAAGGACATTCACGGTGCGCCGGTCGGCGACACCCTGACCTTGAGCAGCACCCCTGACGTGCCTGTGCTGCCCGGTTTCAAGCGCATTCAGCCACAGGTCTACGCCGGCCTGTTCCCGGTCAGCTCGGAAGACTTCGAAGACTTCCGCGATGCCCTGCAGAAACTGACCCTCAACGATTCGTCGCTGCAGTACCTGCCCGAAAGCTCCGACGCCTTGGGCTTCGGCTTCCGCTGCGGGTTCCTGGGCATGCTGCACATGGAAATCATCCAGGAGCGCCTGGAGCGCGAGTACGACCTGGACCTGATCACCACGGCCCCGAGCGTGATCTTCGAAGTGGTCATGAAGACCGGCGAAACCATTTATGTCGACAACCCGTCGAAGCTTCCGGATGTTTCATCTGTAGAAGACTTCCGCGAGCCGATCGTATCGGCGACTATTCTTGTGCCTCAAGAGCACCTGGGCAACGTCATTACCCTGTGCATCGAGAAGCGCGGCGTGCAGCGCGACATGCAGTTCCTCGGCAGCCAGGTTCAGGTTCGCTACGACCTGCCGATGAACGAAGTGGTGCTGGACTTCTTCGACCGCCTGAAATCCACCAGCCGTGGCTATGCTTCGCTGGACTACCATTTCGAGCGTTACCAGTCGGCCAACCTGGTCAAGCTGGACGTGCTGATCAACGGCGACAAGGTCGATGCCCTGGCGCTGATCGTGCACCGCGACAACGCGGCCTACAAGGGTCGTGCTTTGACCGAGAAGATGAAGGAGCTGATCCCTCGGCAGATGTTCGATGTGGCAATCCAGGCCGCCATTGGCGGACAGATTATCGCCCGGACCACTGTCAAGGCGCTCAGAAAGAACGTACTGGCCAAGTGTTACGGCGGCGACGTGAGCCGTAAGCGCAAACTGTTGGAGAAACAGAAGGCCGGTAAGAAACGCATGAAGCAGGTCGGCAACGTGGAAATTCCACAGGAAGCCTTCCTTGCTGTGCTCAGGTTGGAATAATCGAGTCCTATGTCCCTAAATTTCCCGCTGTTGTTGGTTATCGCCGTAGCCGTTTGCGGTCTGCTGGCCTTGCTTGATCTGGTCTTCCTGGCGCCACGGCGACGGGCTGCGATCGCCAACTACGAGGGCAGCGTCAGCCAGCCCGAGCCGTCGGTGGTCGAACGCCTGGACAAGGAACCGCTGCTGGTGGAGTACGGCAAGTCGTTCTTCCCGGTGCTGTTCATCGTGCTGGTGTTGCGCTCGTTTTTGGTGGAGCCGTTCCAGATTCCGTCGGGTTCGATGATCCCGACCCTGGAAGTGGGTGATTTCATCCTCGTCAACAAGTTCTCCTACGGCATTCGCCTGCCGGTGCTGGACAAGAAGGTCATCGAGGTCAACGATCCCAAGCGTGGCGACGTCATGGTGTTCCGCTACCCCAGCGACCCCAACGTCAACTACATCAAGCGTGTGATCGGCTTGCCGGGCGACCGGATTCGCTACACTTCGGACAAGCAGCTGTACGTCAACGGCGAGCTGATCGCCCGCCAGCTGGTCGGCAGCGAGCCGGGCAGTCTGGGCAGCGCCGAGTTGTACAAGGAAAAGCTGGGCGAGGTCGAACACGTGATCCGTCAGGAAATGTCGCGCTACCGTGCGCCGCCCGACAGCCAGTGGACGGTGCCCGCCGGGCACTACTTCATGATGGGTGACAACCGCGACAACTCCAACGACAGCCGCTACTGGGATGACCCGTCGATTCCCAAGGAGCTGCTGGGCATGGTCCCCGACCAGAACATCGTCGGCAAGGCCTTCGCCATCTGGATGAGCTGGCCTGAACCCAAGCTCAGCCACTTGCCCAACTTCTCCCGAGTCGGGCTGATCAAGTAGCGCTGCCGGCGCCGTCCATGGACGGCGCCGAATGTTTTCCGAGGTGTCCGGCATGAACGCAGTGAAGTCTCAGCAAGGCATGTCCATCGTCGGCTGGTTGCTGACGCTGGCGGTGGTGGCGTTCGTGGCGAGCACGGCTTTCAAGCTGGTGCCGCACTACATGGATAACCGGACCCTTTCCCAAGCCATCGAATCGATCGGCGCCGACAAGTCCGCCCGAGTCGATACGGTGGGTGAATTCTATGGCCACGTCAGCCGGGCCATGCAGGTCAACAATATTCAGGATCTGGATTTGAACAAGGTTTTGAGCGTCACCGATGCGGGCAATGTGTTTCAGGCCCACCTCAAGTATGAAAAGCGTGAGCCACTGATCCAGAATCTGGACGTGGTAGTGAAGTTCGATCGTCAGTTCAGCGTGGTCAAGCCGTGACCGCTTCCCTCGGCCGCCTCGAGCGCCAACTGGGCTACACCTTCAAGGACCAGGACCTGATGGTGCTGGCACTGACTCACCGCAGCTTCGCCGGGCGCAACAACGAGCGCCTCGAGTTTCTGGGCGATGCGATCCTCAATTTCGTGGCGGGCGAAGCGCTGTTCGAGCGTTTTCCGCAAGCCCGTGAAGGGCAGCTTTCACGGCTGCGGGCGCGCCTGGTCAAGGGCGAGACCCTGGCCATCCTGGCCCGCGGCTTCGATCTGGGCGACTACCTGCGCCTGGGCTCGGGCGAACTGAAGAGTGGCGGTTTCCGCCGTGAATCGATCCTGGCCGATGCGCTGGAAGCCTTGATCGGCGCCATCTACCTGGACGCCGGTATGGAGGCAGCGCGCGATCGTGTGCTGGCCTGGCTGGAAGGTCAGTTCGAAGGGCTGACCCTGGTCGATACCAACAAAGATCCCAAGACCCGCCTGCAGGAGTTCCTCCAGTCGCGCGGTGCTGAACTGCCGCGCTATGAAGTGGTGGATATCCAGGGCGACCCGCACTGCCGACAGTTTTTCGTCGAGTGTGAAGTCGTCCTTCTGAATGAGAAAAGCCGGGGCCAGGGCGTCAGCCGTCGCATCGCCGAACAGGTGGCCGCCGCGTCTGCCCTGATCGCCCTGGGCGTGGAGAATGGCAATGACTGATGCACCCGTTACCCGTTGTGGCTATGTAGCCATCGTTGGCCGCCCGAATGTCGGCAAGTCGACGCTGCTCAACCACATCCTGGGGCAGAAGCTGGCGATCACGTCGCGCAAGCCGCAGACCACCCGCCACAACATGCTGGGCATCAAGACCGAAGGCGAGATCCAGGCGGTCTACGTGGATACCCCGGGCATGCACAAGGGCAACGAGAAAGCCCTGAACCGCTACATGAACAAGACCGCGTCGGCGGCGTTGAAAGACGTCGATGTGGTGATCTTCGTGGTCGACCGCACCAAGTGGACGGACGAAGACCAGCTGGTTCTGGAGCGTGTGCAGTACGTGCAGGGGCCGGTGATCCTGGCGATCAACAAGACCGATCGCATCGAGGACAAGGCTGACCTGATGCCGCACCTGACCTGGCTGCAGGAGCAGTTGCCGAACGCCGAGATCGTGCCAATCTCCGCGCAGCAGGGGCATAACCTCGATGCGCTGGAAAAGGTCATTGCCGGGCACTTGCCCGAGAACGAGCATTTCTTCCCGGAAGACCAGATCACCGATCGCAGCAGCCGCTTCCTGGCCGCCGAACTGGTGCGTGAGAAGATCATGCGCCAGCTGGGTGCCGAGCTGCCGTACCAGATCACCGTGGAAATCGAAGAATTCAAGCAGCAGGGCAAGACCCTGCACATTCATGCCTTGATCCTGGTCGAACGCGATGGTCAGAAGAAGATCATCATTGGCGACAAGGGCGAGCGCATCAAGCGTATCGGCATGGAGGCCCGCAAGGACATGGAGGTGCTGTTCGACTCCAAGGTCATGCTCAATCTGTGGGTGAAAGTGAAGGGCGGCTGGTCCGATGACGAGCGCGCGCTGCGTTCGCTGGGGTATAACGACCAGTAATCCACAGCCTGGCCTCGCGTTGGCTTTTTCGCGGCCACTGACCGCTCCCACGGGGAAGCACATCGCCGGGCGTGCTCGATCTCTGTGGGAGCGGGCTTGCGCGTAAGGCGGCGAAGAGGCCCGCCCAGACACCCGCCAACCCCGAGTCGCCCACATGTCGACCACCCCAACGCCACAACCCGCCTACGTCCTGCACTCGCGTGCCTATCGCGAAACCAGCGCCTTGGTCGACTTTCTCACCCCCCAGGGCCGCCTGCGGGCCGTGCTGCGCAACGCGCGCGGCAAGGCCGGCACCCTGGCGCGGCCCTTCGTACCGCTGGAAGTCGAGTTTCGCGGCAAAGGCGAACTCAAGAACGTTTCGCGCATGGAATCCGCCGGCGTGGCGGTATGGATGCTCGGTGACGCGCTGTTCAGCGGCCTGTACCTCAACGAGCTGATCATTCGCCTATTGCCCAGCGAAGACCCTCATCCCCAGGTGTTCGAACACTACGCCGCCACCCTCCAGGCGCTCGGCGCCGGGCGTGCTCTGGAGCCTCTGCTGCGCTCCTTCGAATGGCGCCTGTTGGACCAGCTCGGCTATGGCTTCGCCCTGGACATGGACGTCAACGGTGACCCGGTGGCAACCGACGGCTTGTACCGCCTGTTGGTGGAGGCCGGCCTGGAGCGAGTCGAGTTGCTGCAACCCGGACTGTTTCAGGGCGCCGAATTGCTCGCCATGGCCCAGGCCAGTTGGGAAACGCCAGGCGCGCTGGCCGCAGCCAAGCGCCTGATGCGCCAGGCCCTGGCCGTGCACCTGGGCGGTCGTCCGCTGGTCAGCCGCGAGTTGTTTCGCAAGCCCTGACCAACACGTATGCTGTGCCCTGGATTTTTCGGAGAGTTCTCGTGGATACCTGTAACCGCATTCTGTTGGGCGTCAACATCGATCACGTGGCGACCTTGCGCCAGGCCCGTGGCACGCGCTATCCCGACCCGGTCAAGGCCGCGCTTGACGCCGAGGAAGCGGGCGCCGACGGCATCACCGTGCACCTGCGCGAAGACCGCCGGCACATCCAGCCGCGCGATGTGCTGCTGCTCAAGGACGTGTTGCAGACCCGTATGAACTTCGAAATGGGCGTGACCGAGGCCATGCTGACCTTCGCTGAGCAGATCCGCCCGGCTCATGTGTGCCTGGTGCCCGAAACCCGCGAAGAGCTGACCACCGAAGGTGGTCTGGACGTCGCCGGACAGGAAGCCAAGATCAAGGCCGCGGTCGAGCGCCTGAGCAAGTTGGGCTGCGAAGTGTCACTGTTCATCGATGCCGACGAGCGCCAGATCGAAGCCTCGAAGCGCATCGGCGCGCCGGCGATCGAACTGCACACCGGCCGCTACGCCGATGCCCAGACCCCGAGCGAAGTGGCCGCTGAGCTGCAGCGCATCGTCGACGGCGTCGGCTTCGGCCTGGGGCAGGGCTTGATCGTCAATGCCGGCCACGGCCTGCACTATCACAACGTCGAGCCGATCGCAGCGATTCGCGGCGTGAACGAGTTGAACATCGGTCACGCTTTGGTGGCCCATGCGTTGTTCGTCGGGTTCAAGGCGGCGGTGGCGGAGATGAAGGCGCTGATTCAGGTAGCCAGCAGGGGCTGAAAGCAAGGCTTTCGCGGCCCATGATCGCTTCTACGCCATTCCGCCCTCTGTAGTAGCGGTCAGCGGCCGCGAACGGCCCGCTGCGGTCCCGGCTCAAGGCGCAAACGGCAACTCACGCTTGTGGCGGGTCTGGTCGTAGGCCTTGACGATAATCGCGTAGGCTTCGTCGCCCACGGGCTCGCCGTGGAGGAACGCGTCGATCTGCTTGTAGCTGACGCCATGGGCGTCTTCATCCGGCTTGCCGGGGCGCAG
This sequence comes from Pseudomonas sp. UBA6276, assembly GCF_002438365.1. Classification (NCBI taxonomy): domain Bacteria; kingdom Pseudomonadati; phylum Pseudomonadota; class Gammaproteobacteria; order Pseudomonadales; family Pseudomonadaceae; genus Pseudomonas; species Pseudomonas sp. UBA6276. Next base: position 1,529 of record NZ_DJUS01000069.1, on the reverse strand, counting down.
CTCTTCGAGGTCGGCGGTTGGCACCTTCATCACCAGGTTGTCCGGCGCGCCCAGGCGGCGGGCGATGGCGCGTACCTGGTTCTTCACCAGACCGCTCAGGGGCGTCAGGTCGCAGGCGCCGTCACCGAATTTGGTGAAGAAGCCCATGACCGCTTCGGCCGCATGATCCGTACCGATCACCAGGCCATTGTTGGCGTTGGCAATGGTGTATTGCGCGACCATGCGCACACGGGCCTTGACGTTGCCCATGACGAAGTCGCGACGGGCATCGCTCAGTTCCTGCAACTGGGTGGTTTGCAACGCCAGGCCCTGCACAGCGCTGGCAATGTTCACCGTTTCTTCGACGTCGGCGCGAATGAAGCGCATGGAAGCCGCTGCGTCGTCCTCGTCGTGCTGCACGTTGTAGGGCAGGCGCACGGCGATGAACCGGTAGTCGGTATCATCCGTGCTCGCGCGCAGTTCCTCAATGGCCAACTGTGCCAGGCGTCCGGCCGTGAGCGAGTCGACGCCGCCGCTGATGCCCAGCACCAGGACTTTCAAGCCTGCGCTGGTCAGGCACTGCTTGATGAAGGCCTTGCGGCGTTCTATTTCCTGATCGATGGCGTGGTCATCGGCGAACGGGGGGACCACGGCCAGGGCGGCGGCGATCTCGCTTTGGCGGTTGCTCATGGGCGGACTCCTTGAAGGTGGGGTTCGAGCGGGGAGGGTCAAAGCTTACATCGAAAATAGGGGGAGTGTTGGAGTGGTCATACTGGCCTCTTCGCGGGCAGAGCCCGCTCCCACAGTGTATGCACCTACAGTGGGACGCAGCGGGCTTGTGGGCAGAGCGGCGAAGGGGGCGGCACTCCCAGGCGAACGTCTACATCACTTCTGATGCTTCTTGACCCATGTCTCCATCTGGTCGATCTCGGCCTGCTGAGCCTTGATGATGTCTTCGGCCAGCTTGCGCATTTCCGCGTCCTTGCCGTACTTGAGCTCGATCCTGGCCATGTCCAGCGCCGCCTTGTGGTGGGCCAGCATGCCTTTGGCGAACGCCACGTCGGCGTCTTTTTCCATACCGCCTTCGTGCATGGATTTCTGCATGGTTTCCATGCTCATCATGTATTCATGCTGCATCGGCGTCATGTCGCTGTTGCTGTGCGACATCTCGGCAGCGAAGGCAGGGGCGGCCATACAGGCCAGGAGGAGGGCGGCGGTGGTTTTCATGGTAGTGACCAATCCGTGAGTGGGTTCGATGGGTTGACGGGGAACCGTGAGGAAGGTTCCGCGTGCGGTGTTTCGGGATGTGCGCTAACAGCGTCCGAGAGCCGAGCACAAAAAAGCCCGCCTCACGTTACCGTGAGGCGGGCTTGATGGTCTAGCGGTTGCGGGTTACTGGCAAGCTTCGCAATCCGGCTCGTCGATCGCGCAGGCTTTCGGCACAGGCGCCGGGCCGGCAGGAGCGGCCTGCATCGGCGCGCTGTCGCCACCGCTGGATACGGCATTGAGCTTGCTGGTGCTGATGGTCGACTTCTCGGTGCTGGTCGCGG
>NZ_DJUS01000104.1:37803-38023 GCF_002438365.1 Pseudomonas sp. UBA6276 | reverse complement strand
TCGACGAGCACCTGGACATGCTCATGGTCTGCCATCACCTGGACCCCAGCATCGCCGAGGACGTGGCCTTCGCCGAAAGCCGCATTCGCCGCGAGACCATTGCCGCCGAAGACATCCTGCACGACCTCGGCGCGTTCTCCATGATCAGCTCCGACAGCCAGGCCATGGGCCGGGTCGGCGAGGTGATCACGCGCACTTGGCAGACCGCCGACAAGATGAA
>NZ_DJUS01000104.1:26722-37785 GCF_002438365.1 Pseudomonas sp. UBA6276 | reverse complement strand
GGGCAACGACAACTTCCGCGCCAAACGCTACATCGCCAAGTACACCATCAACCCGGCCATTACCCATGGCATCAGCCACGAAGTGGGCTCGGTCGAAATCGGCAAATGGGCTGACCTGGTGCTCTGGCGTCCGGCCTTCTTCGGCGTCAAACCAACCTTGATCCTCAAGGGAGGTGCCATCGCCGCCAGCCTCATGGGCGACGCCAACGCCTCGATTCCCACGCCGCAGCCGGTGCACTACCGCCCCATGTTCGCCAGCTTCGACGGCTCGCGCCACGCCACCAGCCTGACTTTCATCAGCCAAGCGGCGCTGGACGCCGGAGTGCCTGAACGCCTAGGCCTGAAGAAGCAGATCGCCGTGGTCAAGGGCTGCCGCTCGGTACAGAAGACCGACCTGATCCATAACGCTTACCTGCCCGACATCGATGTCGACCCCCAGACGTATCAGGTCAAGGCCGATGGGGTGTTGCTCTGGTGCGAGCCGGCCGACGTGTTGCCCATGGCCCAGCGCTATTTCCTGTTCTGAGGCAGCTTGAGCGGTCTAACTATGTAGGTCTTCACCACGCCCCGGTTTTCCTAAGGTGTCGCTCCACTCAACGAGGAGCGACACATGACCACCACACCCCCTATTGCGACCCCTGTCCCAACCCCCCTTACGGCGGCGAACGTGAGAGCTATTGCCGAACGCTATTACCAACACTTTCCGGACGTACGCGAGTCGGCACGTGATTGGGGCATCAAGCTGCTGAAGTTCCATACTCATCTTGACCTGGATCCGGACCAAGTCTATTGGCACGACTTCGACAACGCCCAGACCAGTAGCCTGGCCTATACCGGCCAGCAGCACATCGGCAAGCCGAAGGAAACGCTCACGGTCACCGAGCTGGTGCTGCGGCGCTTCAGGACCTTCTACCAGATCAACTTCGACCTGCTCGATCAGATGTCGGGCTTCTACACCGTCAAGGATGCGGGAATCTACAACGAGACCAACGAGGTACCGCTGGCGCCTTCGCAGATCATGAAGGAGTTCTGGGCGACCGATTTTTCCAGTCACTATCAGCGGCGCCTGAATGCCTTCCTGCGCGACTACGCCGACGACGGCCGGGTGTTGATCAAGATCCTGTTCTTCAGCTTCACCTGGAACGCCTACAACACAGGCGCATTGAGCAACAAACAGCTCAAACTGGTGTTCGATGCGTTCGCCGGGCCGATCGCCATACCACCTACGCTGGATGACCTGCAACGCCTGCATACTCAGCGCACCCTGGCGTCGGTCAAAAGTTTCACCCTGGGCGATCTGACCTCGTTCGACATCCTGCGCATCACCACCGCCGAAGGGCCGGAAATTCTGTACATGCCGGCGGGCTGGTTCAGAACCTTTCACAACGAGCAGCAGCTGTACGAGTGGATCGCCGAAACTGCCGCCGAAGAACATGGCCGCGAGCGTCTGATCGGCCATTTCAATACCGCCGGAGAGTCCACGGTACCTCCCCGCAAACTGCTGCTCGCCACCCTCGAGCGCATTCGCACGACGCCTTGGCAATCAGGTCAGCGGTTGCTCAACGGCGTCAGCAAAGTGATCGACAAGGACGTGTTCACGTTCCTCTTCGACACGGTGCGCGAACGTCTCAAGCTCGATGCCAAAGAGCTTCTGGCCTCCAACCACGAACTGCGCAAGGAACTGTTCCTGATCGACCTGGAAGCCTTCATGCGCATCGTCACCCCGCTGGCTCCGGCGGATACGGGCGTCGCGCTGGTGGCGGTGGCAGCCGGTTCGATTGCCTTCGGCACGCACCTGGCCAAGGCCGTACACGGCGAGACCCGAGCGGCCCGTCAGGCCGCGTTCACAGCGGCGATACTGGATGCGTTGAACATTCTCCTGGATATGCCCATGTTGCGCGGGGTAGGCGACGATGCCATAGCCGAATTGGGAAGCTTCGAGGAACTGGGTGCTGCACTTGAACTGGATGAAACAGATCTGGCCCAGATCGACCGCATCGTTACCGGCAACTCGCAGTTGGATGCGGTTGCTACCCAGGAAGACCTGACCGGTCTGACCGAGGGCACAGGCATCTACCAAGGCATTTACACCACCGTTGAAGGCAACCACTACCTGCGCATGGACGGCAAGGTGTTTCAGGCCCTGCACATCGAAGCCCTGGACCGATGGGTGATCGTCGACCCCATTGCGCCACAGCAGATCATCGGAAGCTGGCCTGTGCAGAAGGACTGGATGGGCCGCTGGGAGCTGTTCACCCTGACCGCCCCCCAAGATCAGACGGCCGCAGCGGATGCACTGGCGGCGTTCGATACCGACCCCGGTTTTCGCGACATCACCACCATGCTCATCAGTCCCAACGCGCATCAGTTGATGACCGGACCCATCGACAGCGTTCTGCGCACCGCGCGCTCACAGCTGATCGAGCTTCGACAGACCCTGGGCAGCCAGGCCGAGGCGTTTTTCCAGGGTTCACTGCCTCAGATCAGCCCTAGATTGCCAGCGATCACCGTTACCATGACGCCAAAAGAGTTCCTGACGCAGGTGTTCGCCATCAACAACGGTCTGGTGATCAATGAGGGGACCAACGCCGTGGGCAGCTGCCAGCTGTTGATCAAGTACATGTCAACGCTCAAGGCGCAGCAGGTCAAGACGCTGTATGTCCAGGGATTGCTCAAGGATCTGCACCAGACGGCGCTGGACGAGTTCGAGAAAACCGGCACGTTCTCCCGCGAGCTGGAAAAGCAACTGCGTACCCTGCACACCCGCGGTACCACGCTGGACACGGGGCGCTACACCCTTCGTCAGGTGCTGGTGGAGGCCCGTCGCCAGGGCATCAGTGTGAAAGCGCTGGACTGCGCGGCGAGCTTGTCCACCGACGGGCTGCAAACCCCCTCGGCGCATCTGGGCCAACGCATGCGCGTTTACTACGCGTACAAGCGCATCGAAGCGCTCCAGAGCGGCAAGCCAGATGAAAAGTGGCTGGCCTTGACCGATCAATTACTGGCCAACCACCACAATCGCACCCCAGGGCTGGCCAACATCATGGGTACGCCGAGCCTGCGGGTCACGTGGGTGGACTTCGATCAGCCCCTGCGTTTCGCCGCAGATACGGGCGAGGTGCTGTCGCCGGGCTTGATCCCCATCCGTGGCGATATCAGCCTCAAGCTGCCATTGCCTGGCAAACCCACCGACAGCGAGCCCCGGGTTCGCTGACCACCCCGACTCGTGCCAGGCCTGAACGGATGCTCGATCAGCGCCCCCAGTCCTGCCGCGGGTCGAAGTCGGCGTGCTGTGCCAGGGCCTGCCAGGCGGCCTTGGTGCTCTCGTCGGCCGCCGGCGGCATGATCACCTTGATCTGCGCGAACAGATCACCGCGCCCGCCCTGCTTGTTCTTCAGGCCCATGCCCTTGACTCGCAGGCGCTGGCCGTTCTGGCTGTCCGGGCGGATCGTCAGGTTGATCCGGCCGGTCAAAGTGGGCACGGCGACCTTGGTGCCCAACGCTACTTCCCACGGCGCCAACGGCACCTGAATCACCAGGTCGCCGGCATCCACCTCGAACAATGGATGGGCTGCCAGACGCAAGGTCAGGAACAGATCGCCGCTGGCACCGCCGGCGACGCCCGGCGCGCCCTGGCCCTTGAGGCGAATGCGTTCGCCGTCGGCAACGCCTGCGGGAATCTTCACATTGAGGTTCTTGACCACGTCGGTCAGGCGCTGACCGCCGGCGTTGTATTGCGGCACCTTGAAGCTGATCTTCTTCGACTCGTCAGCCAGGGTTTCTTCAAGCGAAATCGACAGCTCCATCTCCACGTCCTGCCCGTTGCGCGCCGGGCTGCGCTGCTGCCCACCCCGCCCGAACGGATTGCCACCGGCCGCACCGCGACCACCGCCGCTGTTGCCGAAGATGGTGCTGAAGAAATCCGAGAAATCGCCGGCGCTTTCCTCATGGAAACCACCGCCGCCACGCCCCTGCCAGCCCGGCGGCCCCTGGAACGGGCGACCGTGCTGGCCGTATTTGCGCAGCTCGTCGTATTCGGCGCGCTTGTCGGCATTGCTCAGCGCTTCGTAGGCCTCGCTGGCTTCCTTGAACTTGTCCTCGGCGTCCTTTTCCTTGCTGACGTCGGGGTGATATTTACGCGCAAGCTTGCGGTAGGCGGTCTTGATCGCCTTCTCGTCCGCCGTCGGCTCGACGCCCAGAATCTTGTAGTAGTCTTTGAAATCCATCTAAGCATCACCATCAATGAGCGAATGCGCGCCGCCCGCGCCTATTGGTCGGACTCGGCAACGCATGGGAAGTTTATCGGCTGCAGGCCACTGGATGTGAACAGTGAGTTGTACAGCCCGGTCGATGGCTAGAAGGTTGGGGCCGCCGGCGCACTTTCAAGACAGCCGCGGCTCTTGATTCTGTACGCAACTGGCATACACTGCGCGGCCGTTTTTTGAACAGACCCGCCTTGCCATGAAAAACGCATCCCCGGCCCGCGCCTGCGGCATCGACTTCGGCACTTCCAACTCCACTGTCGGCTGGCATCGCCCGGGCAGCGAGACGCTGATCGTGCTGGAAGAGGGCAAGATCACCCTGCCTTCGGTGATCTTCTTCAACTTCGAAGAGCGACGTCCGGTTTACGGTCGCCTGGCCCTGCATGAATACCTGGAGGGCTATGAAGGCCGTCTGATGCGTTCGCTCAAGAGCCTGCTGGGCTCCAAGCTGATCAAGCACGACACCAGCGTGCTGGGCACGGCGATGCCGTTCAAGGACTTGCTCGGGCTGTTCATCGGCGAGCTCAAGCAGCGTGCCGAGGCCAACGCCGGTCGTGCGTTCGATCAGGTCGTGCTGGGCCGTCCGGTGCATTTCGTCGACGACGACGCGGCCGCCGACCAGGAAGCCGAAGACACCCTGGCCGAGGTGGCGAAAAAGGTCGGCTTCAAGGACGTGTCGTTCCAGTTCGAGCCCATTGCAGCCGCCTTCGACTACGAGTCCACCATCGAACGTGAAGAACTGGTGCTGATCGTCGACATTGGCGGTGGTACGTCCGACTTTTCCCTGGTGCGCCTGGCGCCCGAGCGCCGTGGGCTGGACGACCGTGCCGAGGACATCCTGGCCACCGGTGGCGTGCACATCGGCGGGACTGACTTCGACAAGCAGCTCAGCCTGCAAGGCGTCATGCCGTTGTTCGGCTATGGCAGCCGGATGAAGAGCGGCGCCTTCATGCCGACCAGCCACCACATGAACCTGGCCACCTGGCACACCATCAACTCGGTGTACCTGCAGAAGTCGCAGCTGGCCCTTGGCAGCATGCGCTATGACATCCAGGACACCGACGGTATCGACCGCCTGTTCAAGCTGATCGAGCAGAAAGCCGGACACTGGCTGGCCATGGAAGTGGAAGAGACCAAGATCCAGCTGACCGAGGCGGCCAGTCGCCACGTGCCGCTGGACCGGATCGAGTCGGGCCTGAGCGTGGAGCTGACCCGGGCGCTGTTCGAGGCGGCCATCGACAACCTGCTCGAGCGCGTACGCGGCAGTGTCGGCGAATTGCTGATCAAGGCGGGCGTAGGCGTGGAGCAGGTCGACACGGTGTTCTTCACCGGCGGTTCGAGCGGCATCCCGGCGCTGCGCAACAGCGTTGCGGCAATGCTGCCCAATGCGCGGCATGTGGAAGGCAACATTTTCGGCAGCATCGGCAGCGGCCTGGCCATCGAGGCGCGCAAGCGCTACGGCACGGAGTAAGGCAGGCTAGGCCTCTTCGCGGGCAGAGCCCGCTCCCACAGAGTTCCCACAATACCTGTGGGAGCGGGGCGGGCGGCGAGCCATCTGCCCGCGAAGAGGCCAGTAAGCTTTACACCAACTGAGCCTGCTTCAACTCACTCTTCAGATAGGCATAGTAGATCGGCCCCGCCACCACCCCGGGCAGCCCGAAGGCTGCCTCGAAGATCAGCATCGCCAGCAGCAGCTCCCACGACTTCGCACTGATCTGCCCACCGACGATCCGCGCGTTGAGGAAGTACTCGACCTTGTGGATGAGTATCAGATAACCCAGTGCCGCCATGGCCACCCAGATCGACAGCGACAGCCCGACGATGGTGATCAAGGTGTTCGAGATCAGGTTGCCGATCACCGGTAACAGCCCGAGCAGGAAGGTCAGCACGATGAGGGTCTTGGTCAGCGGCAGCTTGATCCCGCATAACGGCAGTACCACGGCCAGGAAAATGGCCGTGAAGAAGGTGTTCAGCAGGGAAATCTTGATCTGCGCGAAGACGATGTTGCGAAAGGCCCGCACCAGCAACGCCAGACGGTCGAACAGCGCCGCCGCCAGGGGCTTGCGCTGGTCGGGATCGGGAATCGCCTGCAGCGCGATGATGGCGCCCAGCACCATGCCGATCAGCAAGGTCACGAACATGTGCGCGGCATCCTTGCCGACCAGTTGCAGATCGCTCAGGTGCTTGCTCAGCCAGCCGCTGATGGCCACGCGAAATTCGGCGGCGCTGGCCGGCAGGTAGGCGTCGATGAAGGGCGGCAACTGGCCGCGCGCACGATCGACCACGCCCATGAACTTGTTGAGCGAAGCACCCGGGTTTTCCGCTTCGTGCAGGACGAAGCTGATGACGCCAGCGAACAGCAGCGCCAGGCTGCTGACCACCAGGGTGCCCAGCAGCGCCACTGCCACCCACCGCGCACGACGCCCGGCGATCAATCGCTCCAGCTGCGGAGTCAGCATGTTGACCAGTTCGAACACCAACAAGCCCGCCAACAGGCTGGGCAGCAGGCGCATCGGCAAGACCAGCAAAAGGCCGCCAAACACCAGAATCCAGCTGGCGATCAGCACTTGACGCGAAGAGAACATGGGCATAAAGCCTCAGAAGCGAGCGATTCGAAAGGACAGGCAGTCTGCCAGCGTTGCGAGCGAAGGGCCAGTAGACGAACGCATGCGCGGCCCCGGCTAAATTGCGTCATTTGTTTTCCAGCGTGGGCTGCCCGTGGGTGGCCTGGCCAGCCAGTCGACGGGCGAAAAATTTCAGAACTATCGTCTCCTCATCACGCTCCAAATCAGCACAGGGCCACTCACGGCCCATCGAAGGAGCGACTCCCCATGTACAAGCAATCCTTGGCTGCACTGTGCGTCATCGCCTCGCTGGCTGGCTGTTCCTCGAACACCACCGTGCAGAACCCGGTGGACTTCGTGACCTATCGCGACGCACCGCTGGTCAAGCAGGTCGAGAAAGGCATGACCATGCAGCAGGTCCTGGCCATCGGCGGCACACCGTCGACCGTCGTTGCAGGCACCGCCAACTCCGCCTACGGCACTTGCAACAACTACATCCTCAACCGTGAAGGCCATCAACAGCCTTACTACGTCAGCTTCGACAGCTCGGGCCGTGTCGCGACCAAGGGCTTCATGACCTGCGAGCAGCGCAAGCTGAACGAAACCGCGCCGTAATCCTGCTTCAGGCGGCTGACGAAAGGCCCTCCCCAGGCCATTTGTAATAAAACTTTTCGTCGCCGCCGCCACTCACATTCCTGTAGCGACATTCATGCAATGACGCATCTGCACCGATCCCGCCGGGTTCCGAATTCGGAACAACAGAGCGCGACGGCTCAAACCGTATAGCTGGAGATAAACATGCTGAACCTAGAAACTTCCCAACTGACATCCGTACAAGACCTGCGTGCCCGCGCACGTCAGAACGTCGATCAAGGCGCCGTCACCGAAGGCTACAACGCCGACCGCGAAGAGATCATCAAACTGCTCAACGGCTCGCTGGCCACCGAACTGGTGTGCGTGCTGCGCTACAAGCGCCACTACTTCATGGCCAGCGGCCTGAAGGCAAGCATTGCGGCCGATGAATTCCTCGAGCACGCCGAGCAGGAAGCCGAACACGCCGACAAGTTGGCCGAGCGCATCGTGCAACTGGGCGGCGAGCCGGAATTCAACCCGGACCTGCTGAGCAAGAACTCCCACGCTCAATACGTGGCAGGCAACACGCTCAAGGAAATGGTCTACGAAGATCTGGTGGCCGAGCGGATCGCTATCGACAGCTACCGCGAAATCATCCAGTACATCGGTGACAAGGACCCTACCACTCGCCGCATCTTCGAAGACATCCTGGCCCAGGAAGAAGAACACGCCGACGACATGGCTGACATTTACAACGCACTGTAATCGTCAGTCGCAGGTCCCAAGCCAGAACTCAGGTTCTGGCTTTTTTATGCCCGGTCATTTTGCCTGCACCCCGTAGGAGCGGTCCGGGGCCGCGAAACAGGCGACCCGATGCAATTGACACACCGCAGCGCCTGGTTCGCGGCCACGGAACGCTCCTACAGAAACCGGCTCAGGATCCAGGTACCGTCTTCGGTGCCTTGCCCGCCTTCATCTGCTGCAGCAGCGGCGTGCACTGGTTCGGCTCACCACCGCTGGGTGCCACCAGCGCCAACAGGCCTGCCGCAGGCCCGATGGTCGCGCCAAGGGCGACCATGCCAGCCCCGCGCAACAACAACGGTACCGCCTGCACGCCGGCATTGGGCTTGGCGAACGGGCCGCGCACGTACAGCGGCGAGCGCAGCGACAGCAGACGGAAACCCTTGGACTCCGGCGAGATCTTCAGGTCCAGTTGTTCCTGCTTGAAATTCACCGTGCCATCAATGTAGATGATCGCGTTCTCGGTATCGAAGACGAACAGATCGGTGCTGGCCAGCCCGTTCTTGATGCCCAGGGACGCGGCCGCGCAGTTGATGTCGACTTCCTTGTCACCGAAGATCTTGCCGACCAGGTAGTTGCCGACGTTCAGCCCGGCAATCTCCATCAGGTCGCGGCTCACCGCGCCATCATTGACGAGCATTTTCAGATTGCCATTGGCCGTCCCCAGCAGCGCCGCCACCGAATTGCCGGTGCCGGCAATGTCGGCGTCGCCGTTGAGCTGACCGAAGCTGGTGCGCATGGGTTCGAACGAGGGGAACAGTTGCTTGAGCTGAAAGCCGCGCGCGGTCAATTTGGCCCGACCCTGCAACGGTGTGGTCCGGCCGTTCAGCGAGATCTGTGCGTCGAGCTTGCCGCCGGCCACGCCGAAGCGCAGCGGTTCCAGGCGCAGGTTGCCGTCGTCCAGCACGACATGGGTGTACAGGTCAGTGAACGGCAGGTCTTCGCTGTGGACGATCTTGCGCCCGGTGAACTCGACGTCGGCGTCCATGGCGCGCCAGCGGTCGGTCTTGAACTCTTCCACCGGCAGGACCTTGCCGGCCGGTTGCTTGCTCGCTCCGCCGCGGGCCTTCTGCTCGGCATTGGAGTCAGCACCGATCAACGGCTTGAGGTCGGCGAACAACAACTGGTTCGACACCAGCGCGCCGCTCAGCTTTGGCCGAGGCTGGCTGGCGACGAAGCCCAGGTTGCCATGGATGTCGCTGTTGCCGATCTTGCCGTTGAAATCCTCATAGCGAAACGACGCGCCGCCAGGCTCGTGCAGCTTGACCAACAAGTGCCCATCGGTTTCGTACGCGGGAGAATCCGGCAGGGTCACGCCGGTCAGTGGGTAGAGATTGCCCAGGCTGCTGCCACTCAGGCGCAGGCGCAAATCGAGCGCGCCCAGGTTGCGCGGATCGGTCAGAGTGCCGGCAACCGCAGCGCGGTTGTCGGCGATACGCACATCGACCTGCACGGGAAACGGCCGAGTAGCGTCCTGCAGCGCCAACAGCCCGCCGATCTTGCCCGAGCCCGAGAGCGGCAGGTCCTTGTAGCGACCATCGACCTTGAAGCCGAACGCGTAGTCCTGCGCACTGGCACCTTGGTCGGCGACTTTCTTGGCCGCACCGCTGCCGACGATGTCGCTGAACGGAATGGGTTTACCCAATGGGTCGATCAACACCTTGACCGAAGTCTTGAGCGTCTGGTCGTCGAACGCCACCACGCCCTTGTCGAAGCCGATGGAGCCAATGTCCATGACCCACTTGGACGGTTCGGCGTCGGGGTCCTTTTCGTCGAACTGGAAGGTCCAGTTGGCGCGACCATCGGCCAGACGTTGCAGAGAGACATCGGGACCGGTCAGGTCGATACGCGGTATGACCACGCGCTGGGCCAGCAGCGGCAGTGGGGAAAGACGAAATTCGACCTTCTGCAGGCTGGCCATCTGAGGTTTCGACGACCAATCGGGGTTGCCCAGGGTGATGTCCTGGGCGACGAAACGCGGCCACGGCACCCAGGCACGCCAGCCACCTTCATCCTCTTCACGCTGCCAATGCACGGCGAGGTCACCATTGATGGCAAAGGGACGATGCAGGGCTTCGGAAACCTTTTCGTTGAGCGTGGGTTTGATTCGATTCCAATCGAAGGTGGCGATCACCACTACCACTATCAGCAGCAGGACCAACAGGCTGCCCAGGGTCCAGGCGACGATTTTACGTGGGCGCGTCATTGCGGGCTCCTTGAGACTGCGTGCTCCCGCGAGCACAGGGGGTACTACCAACAAGGGTAGGACTGATAAACGCCTTGAGGGTTTAGTTTTTGGGTTTTTCGAGCCCGGACGCGGCTCGCGCCGCTCCTACAGAAATCGTGGTATGCCCCTGTAGCAGCGGCGCAAGCCGCGTCGGCGGTGGATGGGATCCGCCCGATAAAACGCGTCCAATCCGAAATATGCATGCGTCATCACTATCAACGTTACCGATGGTGACGCCCGACAACGGTGCCCAAGCCCGCGAAAATCCCCGCGCTGGTGCACTGAAACCCTCGATCTAGAGCCCTCGCGGCAAAACATCATTTTCGTTGATTGTTACCATTGCCTTTATGAACTTTTCTATCGAATTTCAAAGAGTAGCATTGGCTCTGTACCCAATTTCTGCCCTCCCAAGGAGCGCCTACATCATGAAACGCCAATTGCTGCTTTCCCTGACCCTGTCCGTCCTGGCTGCCAACGCTTTCGCCATGCCCGCTGCGGATCAAAGTGTTTCCGCCGAGCTTCGATCCAGCGCTGCCAGCTACAGCCAGCCTTACCTGGCCGAAGATGGCTCGGACCGTACCCCACAAGGCGCTGTCGCCGAGAACGGTTCGGACCGCACCCCTCAGGCCACCTTCG
>NZ_DJUS01000104.1:3851-26626 GCF_002438365.1 Pseudomonas sp. UBA6276 | reverse complement strand
CACAAGGCACCTTCGCCGAGAATGGCTCGCAGCGCCTGCTCGATCGTCAAGACCAAGCCAACGCATGAGCCTGGTGTTCGAGGTCTCCGATAAAGCCCGGTTTCTCCAGACCGGGCTTTCCGATCCAGCCTGACCTGTCGTTGATGCAACCCCTCGCCCCGCCTTCCTGGTTCGACGCCCAGCCTGTCAATTTGCTAGAGTCCTTCGCTGCCCTTGCATAGAAGCACCGTCGATGTTGCCGCGCGCCGAACAGAAACAGCAGACCCGCCTTGCCCTCCTCGAAGCCACACGCCAATTGATGGCGGCCGGCCGAGGCTTCGGCAGTATCAGCCTGCGCGAAGTCGCCAAGGCTGCCGGTATCGTACCGACCGGCTTCTACCGCCATTTCGACGACATGGACCAGCTCGGTCTGGCCCTGGTCAACGAAGTCGACGCCACGTTCCGCGCCACCCTGCGCCTGGTTCGTCACCATGAAATCGTGGTCGGCGGGCTCACCGCAGCCTCGGTGCGCATCTTTCTCGATGGCGTAGCCGCCAACCGCCCGCAGTTCCTGTTCCTCGCCCGCGAGCAATACGGCGGTTCCCTGCCCGTGCGCCAGGCCATCGCCACCCTGCGCGCAGGCATCAGCGCGGACCTGGCGACAGACCTGGGCTCCATGCCCAAATGGCAGCACCTGGACAGTGCCTCGCTGCAGGTCATGGCCGACCTGGTGGTCAAGGCCGTGTTCGCCACGTTGCCGGAACTGATCGACCCACCGGCACCCGACCTGCCGGCTCACCTGACGCCCGAAGCGAAGATCAGCCAGCAACTGCGCTTCATCTTCATCGGCGCCAAGTACTGGAAAGGGCTCACCCAGTAACCTTCGCGCCCCATACTGGTGCTGGCATATTTTCAAGGCACTGAAGTGGTGCGCGACACCGCCCCTTTTTCTGGCAACAGCCAAGCGCTGGCGTTGATCCACGGGTTGGCAAGACACTTGCTCTGCATTGGCCACTGCCTTCAAAAGGACGCCACCAATGCTGGTTATTCACCGCCGAATCGCGCCTGCGGACCAATGGGCTGCCGAGCTGCACCTGAACTTCGAGGCCCGCAGCAAAAGTCGCCTGCGCTGTTTCAGTGCCGAGGGTGAAGATGTCGGGCTGTTTCTCGAACGCGGCCAGCCTCCCTTGCACGACGGCGAATGCCTGCAGGCCGAAGACGGTCGAGTGGTACGGGTGTGCGCCCGTCCCGAGGAACTGCTGCACGTCACCTGCGCAAGCGCCTTCGAACTGACCCGCGCCGCCTACCACCTGGGCAATCGCCACGTCGCCCTGCAAGTCGGTGACGGCTGGCTGCGTCTGCTTGACGACTACGTGCTCAAGGCCATGCTCGAACAGCTCGGCGCACAGACCCAGACCCTGCTCGCTCCTTTTCAACCCGAGCACGGCGCCTACGGCGGTGGTCACCACCATTCGCGCCACGGCGAAGAAGGCTTCAACTACGCGCCCAAACTGCATCAGTTCGGCGTACGCACGTGAACAACGCCTGGGCCCTGCTGCGCCTGGCCAGCCCACAGTTGCCGATCGGTGGCTACAGCTATTCGCAGGGCCTGGAAATGGCCGTGGAAAACGGCACGGTCAACGATGCACAGAGCGCCCAGCACTGGATCGCCGACCAACTGCTGCTCAACCTGGCGCGTTTCGAAGCGCCCCTGCTGCTCGCTCATTGCATGGCCGCAGCCCAAGACGACTGGGGGCAGCTGCTGGAACTGAGCGCCGAACACCGCGCGAGCCGGGAGACCCGCGAGCTGCAACTGGAGAGTCGGCAGATGGGCTACTCGCTCAAGCAACTCCTGCTCGGACTTGCCGAACTGGATATCCCAGCCCGTCGCTACCTGGCTCAGATCGAAGAACCTCACTTGGCCCTGGGCTGGGCGCTGGCTGCACGGGCCTGGAACATCCCCGCGCAGGACGCGCTGGCCGCCTGGCTGTGGAGCTGGCTGGAGAACCAGCTGGCGGTGCTCATGAAGACCTTGCCCTTGGGCCAGCAGGCCGCCCAGCGGCTCACCACTCAACTGCTACCGACCCTGCAGCTGGCCCAGCGCAATGCCACCGAACTGGATCCTCAACACTACGGCAGTGCCGCCTTCGGCCTGTCCCTGGCGAGCATGGCCCACGAACGCCAGTACAGCCGCCTGTTCCGTTCCTAGGAGAATCACCATGAATACCCAACCCCTGCGTGTCGGTATCGGAGGCCCGGTAGGCTCCGGCAAGACCGCGCTGACCCTGGCCCTGTGCCTGGCCCTGCGCGAGCGCTACAACCTGGCGGTGGTCACCAACGACATCTATACCCGTGAAGATGCCGATTTTCTGGTACGCAATCAGGCGCTCGCCCCCGAACGCATCATCGGCGTGGAAACCGGCGGCTGCCCGCACACCGCCATTCGCGAAGACGCTTCCATCAACCTGGAAGCGGTGGACCAGCTCAATCGGCGTTTTCCGGGCCTGGACCTGATCCTCGTGGAATCGGGTGGCGACAACTTGTCCGCCACGTTCAGCCCGGAGCTTTCGGACCTGACGATCTACGTGATCGATGTGTCCGCTGGCGACAAGCTGCCGCGCAAGGGCGGCCCCGGCATCTGCAAGTCCGACCTGCTGGTGATCAACAAGATCGACCTGGCACCGCTGGTGGGCGCATCACTGGAGATGATGGACGGCGACACCCGGCGCATGCGCGGCGAAAAGCCGTTCGTCTTCAGCAATCAGAAGACCGGCCAGGGCCTAGAGCAGATCATTGCCTTCATCGAGCGCCAGGGCTTGCTCGACGCCGCCTGAGCCGTTGCCACCCTTGCTTTCATTGCAGTGAACACGACGATAAGGAAAACACTCACATGACCTTCAAGACGCTCTTCACCTGTGCAGCCCTGCTGCTGACTCCAGCTGTGGCCTTCGCCCATCCGGGCCATGGCGACAACGGCCTGCTGGCCGGTATCGGCCACCCCCTGGGCGGCCTCGATCATTTGCTGGCCATGCTCGCCGTAGGCCTTTGGGCGGCGCAGCAACAGGGTGCAGCGCGCTGGGCGTTGCCGTGCACCTTCGTCGGCACCATGCTCATCGGTGGCCTGCTGGGCTTTGCCGGCCTGGAACTGCCCGCGCTGGAAAGCGGCATTGCCGCGTCGGTGCTGGCGCTGGGTCTGGCCGTAGCGCTGGCGGTGCGGCCACCGCTGGTCCTGGCCGTGGTCGCCACGGCGCTGTTCGCCCTGTTTCACGGCGTGGCCCACGGCCTTGAGCTGCCGGACATGTCCAGCCCCGTCGCCTATGCGGCCGGCTTCGTCGCCGCCACCGCTGCACTGCATGCAGCCGGTTATGCCGTCGTGCGCTTCCTGCCCAAGGCCGCGGCGCCGCTGGTACGCGTGGCCGGTGCCCTGTCGGCATTGACCGGCGCATGGTTGCTGGCCGGCTGATTGCGGCACGCCCCCCTGCCTGGGGGGCCTTGCTTTAGGAGCCGTGACCGACACCTGCTACCATGTCGCGCAAAACGCCTCCGATGATCCCGCCAATGCCTGACCCATCGCTGCACGCCGCCCTGGCGGCCACTCAAGCGCACTTTCGCGAAACCGTCCTGCCATTGTGGCAAGGCGCCGGCTTCAACACCCAACTGGGCCTGCCGTTCGAAGCGGTGAACGCCACTGGCCAGCCGTTGCCGGCGCAGCGCTATCGCGCCATGGCGTGCGCTCGTCAGCTGTATGTGTTTTCCAGTCTTATCGACCAGCCCGGTGCCCGCGAACACGCCGCCACCCTGTTCCGCTCCCTGCAACGGCATTTCCACGATGCCGAGCACGGCGGCTGGTTCTACAGCATCGACGCGCAAGGTGCACCGCTGGATCGGCGCAAGGACCTGTACACCCACGCCTTCATCGTCTTCGCCTGTGCCCACTACTGGGAAAAGGTACGCGAGCCGCTGGTGGAGTCGGTGCTCAACGCCGCCCTGGAAGTGATCGCCACCCGGTTTTCCACAGGTGACGGCCTCTACGAGGCCCTGCTCGACGAAGACTGGAACGATCAGGGTGCAGGCCCTTTGCAGAACCCCTTGATGCATCTGGCAGAAGCCTTTCTGGCCACCCTGACCGTGCGTGACGATAAGCCTACCCAGGCGGCGCTGCTGGCCCTGTGCGAGGCCATGCAGGCGCGTTTCGTGGAACCCGAACACGGCATCATGCTGGAGAAGCCGCGCGGTGCTGTGGATAACTGGTTCGAACCGGGCCATCAGTTCGAGTGGCTGTTTCTCGTGCAGACCTCACCGCTGCTGCGCGGCAGCGCCCTGCACCGCTCTCTGCAGCGCGCCTTCGCTTATGCACAAGGCACCGGCGTGCAGGATGGGGTGGTGATGGCGATGCTCAAGCTCGACGGCGAGGTCCTCGACGCCACTCAACGCATCTGGGCGCAGGCGGAGTACCTGCGGGCCCTGACGCTGCAGCCTGATGCCGATGTCGGCGCGCAGTTGCAGGTCTTGCGCGAGCGCTTCCTGCACGGCGCCGGCTGGCACGAGTGCCGCGATGGCGAGGGGATGGTCAGCCGTACCGACATGCCATCGACCACCCCCTACCACCTGCTGACCTGCTACCAGGGGCTGCAGGCGTTCGTCTGATCCCTGGCTCGATCAGGCCTTGCCGGGACGCTCGACCGCAAAGCCGGCCCACGATTGCGTGACCGGCATGACTTCCAGGCTGTTGATGTTGATGTGAGGCGGCTGGGTCAGAATCCAGTAGATGGTTTCGGCGATGTCCTGCGGCTGGATCGGGTTGGCGCCTGCATAGGTGGCATCGTAGCGCGCCTGGTCACCGCCGAAGCGCACCAGCGAGAATTCGCTTTCGCACATGCCCGGTTCCAGGTTGGTAACACGCACGCCGGTACCTTGCAGGTCACAGCGCAGGTTCAACGAGAACTGCCCGACAAAGGCTTTGGTGCCCCCGTACACGTGGCTGCCGGGATAGGGGTAATTGCCGGCCACAGAGCCCAGGTTGACGATCGTTGCACCCTTGCCGTGGGCGATCAGGCGCGGCAGCAGCAACCGCGTGGCGTAGATCAGGCCTTTGATGTTGGTATCGACCATAGTGTCCCAATCGTCCAAGTCGCACTTGGGCGCAGGGTCTGCGCCCAATGCCAGACCTGCGTTGTTGACCAGCCCACTGATGCTGGCGAACTCCTCGGGCAACCCGGCAATCGCCGCCTCCATCGCCTTGCGGTCACGCACGTCGAGCACCAGCGGGAGCACGCGCGTCTTCGCCGACAGCTCTTCGCTCAACGCGGTCAGACGCTCTTCGCGGCGGCCGGTCAGAATCAACGACCAGCCGGCCTCGGCGAAACGCCGCGCGCAGGCTTCGCCGAATCCGGACGTGGCGCCAGTGATGAATACCGTGGAAGTCATGCGGTTCTCCTGAGGGTGTGGCTGCGGCGCATGGGCGCGTCAGGCTCAAGCCGTGGCCACCGAGAATGGGGCTTTGCAGAATGCCCGGCCAATGGGCCGTATGCAACTGATCAATAATCGACCACCCACGCCAAACCCGCAGGGTTAAAGGCTCGCGGACGGTTACCAGCATGTTATCCACAAGCGGTTCCACTGAGACTGGGGGCAATTGTCGTTGCCGGGACTGCCTCACTCCGAAGGCCGAACAGACGCCGTTAGAACTTTTTGGCTTGACCGGCAAGGGCTATTGCGCATGCCTGCTTCGCCCGTGGTTGGCAGGGGAAATACGACCAAAGGCGCAACGCCAATGAATACGCCCCTTTTCGAGGTATTTCCAAGGCTTGTTCACAGAGTTATCCACAGGATGTTGTACTGCTGTCACTCTGGTTGGCACGGTGGATAAAACAGTTGACAAAGCTACCTGTCGATCCCCATCAAACCCCTGTACGTTTTTTGATCAGAAGCCTGCAGGCTCCGATTCTCGTGGGCTGCAGCGTGATACCACCAAGTTGTCCACAACCGGTTCCACAGCAATTGGGGACAAGCGTGGATTGTGGCATTCCGATGACTGACAGTGGTTTTATGTCGCATGCGCGCGCTGCGCCGGATTTGTTTTCCACAATTGCGCGAACCCACGAAAAACGCCCCGGACGGGGCGTTCTGCGGCGCTGGAGCTCGGTATCAGTGGCCGCCCAGGTAGGCGTTGCGCACCTCGTCGTTGCTGAGCAGCTCACGGCCCGTTCCGGTCAGACGGATCTCGCCATTGACCATTACATAGGCACGGTCCGAAAGCCTGAGCGCGTGGTTGGCATTCTGCTCGACCAGGAAGATGGTCATCCCGCTCTGCGCCAGTTCGCGCAGGGTCGAGAAGATCTGCTTGACCACGATCGGGGCCAAACCCAACGACGGCTCGTCGAGCAACAACAGCTTGGGCCGACTCATCAATGCCCGGGCGATGGCAAGCATCTGCTGCTCACCACCGGACATGGTCATGGCGCGCTGGTTGCGCCGCTCCTTCAGCCGGGGAAACAGCTCGAACATGCGCTGCATGTCTTCGCTCGAGTGCTTGTCGCCGATGGGGATGGTACCCATCATCAGGTTCTCTTCCACCGACATGTCGGGAAAGACCCGGCGGCCTTCCGGCGACTGGGCGATGCCGTTGGAGGCAATGTAGTGGGACGACTTCTGGGTGATGTCGGTGCCACGGTAGATGATCTGCCCGGCACTGGCGCGCGGCTGACCGAAAATCGACATCAACAGCGTCGACTTGCCCGCACCGTTGGAACCGATCAGGCTCACCGTCTCGCCCTCGTCGATGTGCAGCGAGACCTTCTTCAGCGCCTGGATCGGACCGTAGTGAACGTCGATCTCCTTCAATTCGAGGATGGGCGTACTCATACCAGCTCCTCCTCTTCGGCGCCCAGGTAGGCCGCGATGACCTTGGGGTCGCTGCGGATCTCTTCCGGTTTGCCCTTGGCGATCACGTTGCCGTGGTCCAGCACCACGATGTCGTCGGAAATGCTCATTACCATGCCCATGTCGTGCTCGATCAGCACCACCGTCATATCGTGTTCGTCACGCAGCAGGCGGATCATGCCGCTCAGTGCTTCGGTTTCCTGGGGATTGAGGCCCGCCGCCGGTTCGTCCAGACAGATCACCTGGGGCCGAGTGCACATCGCCCGGGCAATCTCCAGGCGTCGTTGCTGGCCATAGGAAAGCTCGCCGGCCAGACGGTTGGCACAGTTCACCAGGTCCACAACTTCCAGCCAGTAGAACGCGGTCTTGATGGCGTCCTCTTCGGCCTTGCGATAACCACGGGTGTTGAGGATGCCCGCCAGCATGTTGCGGTTGACCCACATGTGCTGGGCCACCAGCAGGTTTTCCAGCACCGACATTTCCTTGAACAGGCGAATGTTCTGGAAGGTACGGGCCAGGCCTGCGCGGTTCACCAGGTGGGTACCGCCGAACATCTTGTACCAGACACGACTGGCGAAGCTGCGCGGCGAGACGAAGTCCGCGGCCTGGAACGGCTCGCCCAGCAGCTTGATGACGTTGGTCTTCTGGCCGCGGGCATTAAGCTCGATGCGCCCGCCAGTGGCTTTGTAGAACCCGGTCAGGCAGTTGAACACCGTGGTCTTGCCGGCACCGTTGGGGCCGATCAGGGCAAAGATCGAATTGCGCCTGACCTGCAGGCTGACATCGCTCAAGGCCTTGATGCCACCGAAATGCATCATCAGCTTCTCGACCGACAGAATGACTTCGTTACTCATGGCGTAGTCCCCTTGGCATCGATCAATGCACCTTTCACCGGCTTGATGCCGGTACGGCTGATACGGATCAAACCCCGTGGCCGCCAGATCATCATCAGCACCATCAATACGCCAAACAGCAATACCCGGTACTCGGAGAAACTGCGCAGCAACTCCGGCGCCACGGTCAGCACGAACGCGGCAATCACCACGCCAACGGTCGAGCCCATGCCGCCGAGCACCACGATGGCCAGGATCAGCGCCGACTCGAAGAAGGTGAACGAGGTGGGGTTGACGAAGCCCTGATAACTGGCGAAGAACACCCCGGCCAGACCTGCGGTGGAGGCACCGATGGTGAACGCCGAGAGCTTGACCAGCACATGGTTCAGGCCCATCGAGCGGCAGGCGATCTCGTCTTCGCGCAGCGCTTCCCAGGCACGCCCTACCGGCATGCGCGTGAGTCGATGCTTGATGTACAGAACGGCCAATACCACCAGGAACAGCACCGCGTAGATGAACACGAATTTCAGGTCGGGGTTGTATTCGAAACCGAAGTACTCATGGATCGGCACCCCGCCGTCACGGGCGCGACGGCCGAACTCCAGACCGAAGAAGGTAGGCGACGGCACGGGAACGCCGTTCGGTCCGCCGGTGAACGACAACCAGTTGTTGAGCACCAGGCGAATGATCTCGCCGAAGCCCAGGGTCACGATGGCCAGGTAATCGCCGTGCATGCGCAACACCGGGAACCCCAGAATGCACCCCGCCAGCGCCGCGGCGATCGCGGCCAGCGGCAGCGCCGACCAGAAGCCCAGCCCCAGGTACTGGTAGCCCAGCGCCAGGCCGTAGGCGCCAATGGCGTAGAACGCCACGTAGCCCAGGTCGAGCAGACCGGCCAGGCCGACCACGATGTTCAGGCCCAGGCCGAGCAGTACATAGATCAGCCCGAGAATGACCACCGTGAGGATGTACTTGTTGGCGAAGATCGGGAACACGATGGCAATCACGATCAGCGCCGGAATGATGAAGCGCAGCCGCGACTTGTAGTCCGGCGGCAGCACGTGCACACCGGAGCCCGAACTCTCGAAGCTCTGGGAGATGGCCAGCCCCCGGGGTGTCTGCAGGAACAGGCTGAGCAGGAAGCGCCCGGCCATCACTGCCGCCACCAGCCACGCCACGCGGGCCGGTTGCAGGTTGAAGCTGTAGCCGTCGAGCACGATGCCGACGATGGGGCCGAACACGATCAGCGCCAGCAAGCCGGCAATGACCATGTCGACCAGGCTTTTCTTGATATCGACAGGTTTGGCAGTAGGTGCGGACATACTTATACCTTCGCCACGAGTGGGCGACCCAGCAGGCCTTGGGGACGGAAGATCAGGATCAGCACCAGCAGGCCGAAACTGAACACATCCTTGTAGTCGGAGTTGATCAAACCGGAGAACTGCGATTCGGCAACCCCCAGGATCAGGCCACCGAGCATCGCACCGGGCAACGAGCCGATGCCGCCCAGTACCGCTGCAGTGAACGCCTTGATGCCGATGATGAAGCCGGCATAGAAGTCGAACGTGCCGTAGTTCATGGTGATCAACACACCGGCCAGGGCCGCCATGGCAGCGCCAATGATGAACACGTAGGAGATCACCCGGTCGGTGTTGATGCCCAGGATGGAGGCCATCTTGCGGTCCTGCTGGGTCGCGCGGCACATGCGCCCCAGCTTGGTGAACTTGATGATGTAGGTCAGCACGCCCATGCCCACGAAGGCGGCGATGAGGATGAAGATCTTGGTGTAGGTGATCTGTACGAAACCAGTACCCACTTCGAAGCGCCAGGCGCCTTCGAGCAGCGTCGGTACGCCTTGTTGACGAGCCCCCTGGCTGATCTGCGCGTAGTTCTGCAGGATCAGCGATATACCGATGGCGCTGATCAGCGGCGCCAGGCGGGTCGAGTTGCGCAGCGGCTTGTAGGCCACGCGCTCGATCACGAAACCGTACACACCGGTCACCACGATGGTGAACACCAGCGTACCGAGAATCAGGAACGGAAAGGATTCGAGGCCGAAGAACGACAGCACGGCCAGGCCGATGGCCGCCAGGTAGGCGCTGATCATGTACACGTCGCCGTGGGCGAAGTTGATCATGCCGATGATGCCGTAGACCATGGTGTAGCCAATGGCGATCAAGCCGTACACCGACCCGAGGGTCAGTCCGTTGATCATTTGTTGCAGGAAGATACCGTCCATCATGCACTCTCACGAACGTCTGGAACCGCGCACCGCGCGGGGTGCGGGCAACCCTGAAGGCGCCCGCCACCCGTCAGGCGGTATGGAGGGAAACGGGGGCCACCGCAGGGGCGGCCCCGGCTGGCGTGCGCCAGCGCAAACGTCCTACTTCTGCTGTTCCAGCTGCTTGTACTTGCCTTCGGCGTTCCACTGGTAGACCACGTAGTCGGACACTTTCAGGTCGCCCTTGGTGTCCCAGGCCTTCTCGCCCATGACGGTCTTGACCGGGTTGGCCTTGAGCCACTTGGCAGCGTCCTCGCCCTTGTTCGACTTGGCGCCGTTGAAGCCTGCGGCCAGCGTCTGCAGCGAGGCGTAGGCGTACAGGGTGTAGCCTTCAGGCTCGTAGCCGGACTTGCGGAACTCGTCGACTACGGCCTTGCTGTCGGGCAGCGCGCGCGGATCGGCGCCGAAGGTCATGTACACACCGTCGACGTATTGCGCGCCGCCGGCGGTGGTGACCAGTTCGTCGGTGACGATGCCGTCATCGGACATGAACCTGACGTCCTTGAGGCCTTGCTCGCGCATCTGCCGAACCAGAGGACCGGCTTCGGGATGCAGGCCGCCGAAATACACCACGTCGGCGCCGGTGGAGCGGATCTTGGTGACCAGGGCGCTGAAATCCTTCTCGCCGCGGGTCAGGCCTTCTTCCAGCACGGGTTTGACACCCCGTGCGGTCAACTGCTTGGCAGTCGCATCGGCCAGGCCTTTACCGTAGGTGTCCTTGTCGTTGATGACCGCGACTTTCTTGCCCTTGAGCACGTCGACGATGTAGTTGCCGGCGACGACGCCCTGCTGGTCGTCACGACCGCACATGCGCAGGATGGTGTCCAGGCCGCGCTCGGTCACCTGCGGGTTGGTCGAACCAGGCGTGATCATGACGATACCGCCATCGGCGTAGATTTCCGACGCCGGAATGGTGGAAGACGAACAGAAGTGACCGACAACGCCGATCACACCATCCTGCTCCAGCTTGTTGGCCACCGCCACCGCCTGCTTGGGCTCGCAGGCATCATCGCCGGCCACCAGCACGATCTTCTCCCCGTTCACGCCACCGGCCTTGTTGATGGCGTCCGCTGCCGCTTGTGCACCCTTCATGTACTGCTCGCCGAACGATGCGTTGGCACCGGTCATTGGCCCTGCTACACCGATCTTGACGTCGGCTTGAACAATCGACGAAGCGCCCAGCGCAGTTGCCACTGCGAGAGCCAGAAAACCTTTCCTGTAGAACGTCTGCGACATGAGTGGTGCTCCTGAATTTTTTTGGTTGGCACTACAACTTCAGCGCCAACCTCCGAGCAAGCGCCGTGCCAGCGCATTTACCCGCACTGAACAGTTTTTGCTTTCCCAGGGATCGCGCAGCGCCGGGACCATTTTCTACAGGTCGTGCAACCCTCTGGCACGGGCTCGGTGACACCCATAAACAGCAGCGGTACAACCCGAGCGTGCCATCATTGCAACCAGCCGTTGTGCGCGTGGGCAACCATGCTGTAACAGCCGACGTAACCGAAGTGCACACTGTCGGTGCATTACTGCTACACCGCGCACCACAGGGTGCTCCTGCCATCTCCGGACCAGGCGACGTTGTACCTGCCCCAGGAGCCATTCGACAGGCACTGGCAGCAGGCCGCGCCGGACATCGCACGGTCGCATCCACCCCTGTCTCAAAAAGCTGGCAGAATGTGCTCTTACTGTGCGCCACCGCTGTTCCAAATGAGGCACGCGGTTCTGGAGACCCTGATGAGCGAGAGCGTATTCGCCGATCGCATCGTGCAAAACCTGCTCGACACCGATCTGTACAAGTTGAGCATGATGCAGGCTGTGCTCCACAACTATCCCAACGTCGATGTCGAGTGGGAGTTTCGTTGTCGCAACGGGGAAGACCTGCGGCCCTACCTGAATGACATTCGCGAACAGCTCGAACAGCTGTCCGAATTGAGCCTGGGCCCGGATCAGTTGAGCTTTCTGGAAGGCATCAATTTCATGAAGCCGGACTTTCTGCGCTTCCTGGGCCTGTTCCGCTTCAATCTGCGCTACCTGAGCATCGGCATCGAGAACGATCAGCTGTTCATCCGCCTGCGCGGGCCGTGGCTGCATGTGATCCTGTTCGAAGTGCCGTTGCTGGCAACGGTGAGCGAGGTGCGCAACCGCATTTGCTATCCCGATGTGCTGCTCAGCCAGCCGCGGGAAAAGCTCTACCGCAAGTTCGAATGGCTGCAGGCCAATGCCAGCAGCGAAGAATTGGCGGAGTTGCAGGTGGCCGACTTCGGCACCCGTCGGCGTTTCTCCTACAAGGTGCAGGAGGAAGTGGTCACGGTGCTCAAGCACGAGTTTCCGGGGCGTTTCGTCGGCACCAGCAACATGCACCTGGCCCGCCAGCTAGACCTCAAGCCGCTGGGGACCATGGCCCATGAGTGGATCATGGCCCATCAGCAGCTGGGGCCGCGGCTGATCGACAGTCAGATCGCCGCACTCGATTGCTGGGTGCGTGAATACCGCGGTCTGTTGGGCATCGCCCTCACCGACTGCATTACCATGGACGCGTTTCTCGGGGATTTCGACCTGTACTTCGCCAAGCTCTTCGATGGCCTGCGTCACGATTCGGGCGACCCGGTGGTGTGGGCGGAAAAAGCCATTGCCCACTACCGCAAGCTGGGCATCGACCCGATGACCAAGACCCTGGTGTTTTCCGATGGGCTGAACCTGCCCAAGTCGCTGGAGATATTTCGCGCCCTGCGCGGGCGCATCAATGTGAGCTTCGGCATTGGCACCAATCTGACCTGCGACATCCCGGGCGTGGAGCCGATGAACATCGTGCTGAAGATGACCGACTGCAACGGCCAGCCAGTGGCGAAGATTTCCGACGAAGCCGCCAAGACCCAATGCCGCGACCCCAATTTCGTCGCCTACCTGCGCCACGTGTTCAAGGTGCCCGACGCACCAGGAACCACCCCCCTGTAGCAGCGGCGCGAGCCGCGTCAAGGACGACGCGGTAGATCACGCTGATTCAGATACCGTCGACGCGGCTCGCGCCGNNCGCCGCTGCTACAGGGATTGCGCAGGCGTCAGGCATTGCCTCAATCGACCAGGGTCACCGCCCCTTTCATCATGGCCAAATGACCTGGGAACGAGCAGAAGAACAGGTACTTCTGTTCGGCCGACAGCTTCGATACATCGAACGACACCGAGTCCTTCTCCCCGGCACCGATGACCTTGGTGTACGCGATCACGCGCTCGTCGCCTTTCTTCAGGTAGCTGTTGTCGATACCGGCACTCATGCCGTCCATGGCGATGCCACGTGCATCCTCTTCCTTGCTCAACACCCAGTTATGCCCCATGACTTCCTTGGGCAGGCTGCCGGAGTGGGTCAGGTTGACCGTGAAGGTCTTGCAGCTCTTGCTGATCTCGATGGCCTTGGTGCCGAAGGTCATCTGGTCGGTCGAATCGACGGTGGTTGAACACTCGGCCGCCAGCAACTGACCACTGGCCAACGCGAGCACCGATACCGCTACAGCTTTTGCGAACATGTGAGTCTCCAGGCAGGGGGAAAGGCTACGGCGGCCATCATTTCATGATTGACCGTACACTGCAGCTATCTGCCAGCACTCAGACATTCGCTGTAAAGATTCGGCTCACGCCATCGGCAGGACGGTCACACGTACCTCGGGATCGTGCCCGCCTCCGCCTAGAATCACCCCGCGCAGCGGCGACACATCGCTGAAATCACGGCCCCAGGCCAGGGTGATGTGTTCCAGGCCCGGCTGGACATTGTTGGTCGGGTCGAAGTCGACCCAACCCAGCACCGGACAGAACACCGACACCCAGGCGTGCGAGGCATCTGCTCCGATCATCCGCGGTTGCCCTGGCGGCGGCTGGGTTAGCAGGTAACCGCTGACGTAGCGCGCCGCCAGGCCGCGCGAGCGCAGGCAGGCCAGCATCAGGTGCGCGAAGTCCTGACACACGCCACGGCGGTTTTCCAGGACCTCGACCAGCGGGGTTGCCACCTGGGTGGCCGTGGCATCGAAGGTGAACTCGCCGAAGATCTTCTGCATCAACGCCTGCGCGCCCTCCAGCATCGGCCGGCCAGGCGGAAAGCAGCTCGCGGAGAAGGCCACGAAGCTCTTCTTCAGGCGCACGTAAGGGGATTCGAAGCGGTAGCGACAGGCTTGCAGCACATCCGCCCCCACGGCCCGGCCGCTGTAGCACAGGGCATCACGGGTGAGCTCCCAGCTCGGCGAGAGGGCAAACTCCAGCGGCGTGCGCGGCAGCACCTCGACATGCAGCCGGGCCCCAACCTTGAGCTCGTCATGGGGACGTTCGAAGGCCAACCGCGTCAGCGGGTTGCCGAACACGTCGAGTTCGTCGGTGCGCCGGGTCGGCTCGGGACTGATCGCCAGCGTCTGCTGGTGACAGCGCTGCCAGGCACAGGGCCTGGGCCACAGGTGCGCCAGCTGCTTAGCCAGCGAAACCGGACTGTCGTAGCAGTAACGGGTGTCGTGGACGATCTGGTAATGCGCGCTCATCACACCGACACCGTTTGCTGGCTGACATCATCGACATGGACGAAATGGCGCAACGCCAGACGGTCCGAGACCTGCACGCTGACGCTGGCGATGTCCTCGAGCAAACCGCGCAGGCCATCGAGCACGTCGCGCACGCTGGCCTCACCGAACAGTGCGTTTTCCAGAGTGCCCAGATCGAAGCGGGCAACGCGTTCGATGAGCGGCTCCAAGGCGCGATCCGCGGGCATGTCGAATTCGTCGCTCAGACGGCGCACGGCGCGCGCCACCAACTTGAGCTGGAACAGCACGGCATGAGGGTTCTGTGCGTCGAGCAGGAGCAGATCGAGCACCGGGATCAACTGCGGCACGGCCAGGTAGCGCGAGCGATAGGTAATGCTGCTGTTGCCCAGTTCGAGCAGCCAGTCCAGGCCCGCCTGATCGTCCACCGCATCGCCGGCGATGAACGCCGACAGGCCGTTGCTGAGGAACTGCAGGCGTTCGATACGCCGTCCGATCATCAGGAAACGCCAGCCTTCGTCACGGGTCATGTCATCCAGGGCGAAGCCGGACAACGCGGCCAGGTTCATCACCAGCCGGTTGAGAAAATCGAACAGTTCACCCAGGTCCGGCACTTCGGCGTCCAGGGCCAGAGACTCGCGCTGCAACTCGCCCAGCGCCTGCCAGTTTTCTCGCGACAGCTTGCCGCGCACCTGAAACGCTGCCCACTGCAGACGCTGCAGGTTGGCGCGCAGGCTGAACGCCCAGTCTTCACCGCGCAGCGCCATCAACAGGCGCTCGCGCAGCTCGCCCTCTTCGGGCAGCAGGTTGAGCTTCTCGGCCAGGTCGACCGCAGCCTGCAACGCCTGGGGATCGTCGCCATCCAGGTAGCGGCCAAGAATGATCCGCAGCAGTCGCGCGTTACCGTCGCAACGCTCACAGTAACGACCGAACCAGAACAGGTTTTCCACCACCCGCGACGGCAGGTAGGGATCCATGCGCACTAGGTCGTGAGCACCAATGGTCCGCTGCGCGCGCCACTGCTCGCCGACCGGCGCGTGCTCGCCCAGCACCCAGGTGTCCTTGCTGGCACCGCCATGCTGCATCGACACCACGTCGGCATCGGCGTCCGTCGCCACGCGGGTCAGGCCACCCGGCAAGACGCGGTAGCCGTCGTCGGCGGCGACGGCGAACACGCGCATGCCGATCGCCCGCGGTTGCAGGTCGTTGCCCTGGCAATGCCAGACCGGCGCCTGGGACAGCTGGGCCATTTCCTGAGCCACGTAGGCATAGGGCCGCGCCTGAATGCGCTCGGTCAACGCCTGGCGCTGCGCCTCGTTCAGATCCCGGCCGAACACCGGGCCAAAATTCTGCGAGGGAAACGCTGGCTTGATCACCAACTCGTCGAGTCGCTCGAGGGCCTGTGCCAGCACTGGTGGCTCGCCGCACCACCAGGTGGCGATCGAAGGCAGGATCAAGCGTTCACCGAACAGGCGCTCGCAGATCCTGGGCAGAAAGCCCAGCAACCCGGGCGATTCGAGCACGCCGCTGCCCAAGGCATTGGCCACCATCACATTGCCCTGGCGCACCGCGTCCAGCAGACCGGGCACGCCCAGGGCCGAGTCGGTGCGCAATTCCAGTGGATCGCAGAAATCGTCGTCCAGCCGCCGCATGATCGCGTGCACCCGGCGCAGGCCGCTCAAGGTCTTCAGGTACACCGTGGCTTCGCGCACGGTCAGGTCACTGCCCTCGACCAGCGGATAGCCCAGCTGCCGCGCCAGGTACAGATGCTCGAAGTAGCTCTCGTTGAAACGTCCCGGTGTCAGCAGCACTACCAGGGGTGCTTCGTGGCCGCTGGGTGCCAGGCGGCTCATGGTGTCCTGCACGGTCCGGAAGAAACCGGCCATGTGCTCGACCTTGAGGTCGCGATACAGCTCGGGGAAGGTCCGCGACAGGCTCATGCGGTTTTCCAACGCATAGCCGGCGCCGGAAGGCGCCTGGGTGCGGTCGGCGGTGACCCACCAGCGTCCATCGGGCGTGCGAGCCAGGTCCGCGGCATACAGGTGCAGGAACGTACCCAGCGAGGGCTGCACGCCTTGGCACGGCCACAGGTAGTTGTTGTGCCCGAAGATCAGCTCGGCGGGCAACAGGCCCTCGGCGATGAGCGTCTGCGGACCGTAGACGTCGGCCAGCACGGCATTGAGCAGGCGTGCCCGCTGGGCGATGCCGGCGGCCACCTGACGCCACTCGTGGGCAGGAATGATGTGCGGCAGCAGGTCCAGCTCCCACGGCCGATCGGCACCCTTGGGGTCGGCATAGACGTTGTAAGTGACGCCGTTTTCCTGAATCTGCCGCGTCAACGAGGCCTGGCGCTGCGACAACTGGCCGGGGGCGCTGCGCTGCAGTTGCTCGAACATGCGCCGCCAGTGCGGCCGCACGCCGCCATCGGCTTCGAGCATTTCATGATAGGACCCGCCGGACAGCGAGTATCGGTCAAGCAGGTCAGACATGGCGAAGCTCGGAAGCAGCGTTTAAAGGAACGATTATCGCAGCCTGAACGGTGCACGGATACCGCCCAGGGGTCGCACTTCACCTTATGGGCGGCGGCGCATGTCCAGGGTCATCGGCCAGTCATCGTCGACCTTGAGCGGTGGCAGCACCAGTGGGCCAGGGCTATGGCCAATGCGGAAGAAACGCGCCAGGCGCCTGCTCTGCGCTTCGTTGGCATTCACCGGAAGGCTTTGGTAATTGCGGCCACCAGGATGAGCCGCGTGGTATTGGCACCCGCCCAGCGAGCGCTGCGTCCAGGTATCGACGATGTCGAAGGTCAGGGGCACATCGGGCTGGCCAGTGGCATGCTCGTCATGAACGGGCTGCCAGGCGCGGTAGCGCACTCCGGCAACGAACTCGCCTGCACGCCCGGTCGCGGTCAGCGGCAAGGGACGACCATTGACGGCCAGTCGGTAACGATCCGACAGCCAGCCATTGACCCGCACCTGCAGACGTTCCCGCGCGCCACTGGCACTGCCGCGCGCAGGGCCGGGCTCCAGCGCGTGGCGCAATTCCAGTTCGATGCCGGCCACCGCGTAGTCACCGATCATGGGAAAGCGAAATGCCTGTTGCGCAGCGAACCACCCGCTGTCTATCCCGTAGCCCGCCGCGTTGAGATCGTCGATCACCTCGGCGAAATCGCGCTCGATGAAATACGGCAGCATGAAGCGGTCGTGCAGTTGCGTACCCCAGCGGGTCAACCGGACCGGTGCGTAGGGCGTGCGCCAGAAACGTGCCACCAGGCAGCGCAGCAGCAATTGCAAAGCCAGGTTCATGCGCGCATGGGGCGGCATTTCAAGCCCCTGCAGCCGCAGCAGTCCCTGGCGTTCGCTGGGGCCCTCACCCTCCAATCTGACGATGCAGAACTGTGCACGGCGGGGGTCGCCGGCGACATCCACCAGCAGAGGGCGCAAAAGGCGGTCGATCAACCCTGGCGGGCATGGCGTACCGGGTTCGGGCAACTGCGCCAGGGCGATTTCCAGCTCGTACAGTGCATCGCCACGGGTCTCGTCCACTCGCGGGATTGGCCAATCCGAGCCGCTGAACAGATAGGTCAGCGCCGGGTGGTCATGCCAGTAGCCGATCAGGCTGCGCAGCAGGTCGGGCCGACGCAGGAACGGTGAATCCTCTGCAGTCTCGCCACCGAGCAGCAGCGCATTGTCCGCACCGGTCCCCACTTGCCGGCCGTCGACCCTGAACCGCTGGGTCTCCAGGCCGCTCTGCCGGGCCTGCTCATACAAGTGATCGATCTGCTCGACCGACTGCGCCCAACTCGTCGACGACGGCAGGTCGACCTTGAACACGCCTGGCGTCGAAGCGCTTTCGAACCGGCTTGGAGGCGGATCGTTTTTCGCGTCCAACTGCCCGTCACCCGCGCCTTGGATGGCCACGAAGGTCGGCTCGCTACCGATGTTCAGGCGCACATCCAACGCTTGCAGATCGGCATCGAGCCGCTGCCCCAACGCCTGCATGTCCGCCCATTGCAGCTCGCTGACTGGCCAGGTGACACGCGGCGTCTGCCAGATGCGCTGCACCGACATCCGGTGCGAAAACGTCACCTCGCACGGCTCCACTCGCCCGCTGATGGGCGCTGCCGACGAGGGCTCGGGGCTGCACGCCAAAGGGATATGGCCCTCGCCTGCGAACAAGCCGGAGGTGGCGTCCAGACCAATCCAGCCAGCACCAGGCAGGTACACCTCGCACCAGGCATGCAGGTCGGTGAAGTCGACCTCGGTCCCGGACGGGCCGTCCAGCGCCTGCTCGTCGGCCACCAGTTGGATCAGGTAGCCGGACACGAAGCGCGCCGCAATCCCCAACCGGCGCATCAGCTGCACCAGCAGCCAGGCAGAGTCACGGCACGACCCCGCGCCGGTCATCAGGGTGTGCTCGGGCGTCTGCACGCCTGGCTCCATGCGCAGCAGGTAGCGAATGTCCTGGCTGAGCTGCTGATTGAGCCTGACCAGGAAGTCGATACTGGGGATTGGCGTGCGGTCGATGCCGTTCAGGTACGCTTCGAACCGGGGCGTCAGGGCCAGGGTTTCCAGGTAGGGGGCCAGCTCGTGCTGCTCTTCATGGGTGTAGGCAAAGGGGATGCGCTGCGCGTGCGGTTCGAGAAAGAAATCGAAGGGATTGAACACCGCGATCTCGGCAACCAGATCCACCTCGATGCGCAACTGCGTAGCCTTTTCCGGAAACACCAGACGGGCCAGGTAGTTGCCCTGCGGGTCCTGTTGCCAATTGATGAAATGCTGCGCTGGCAAGACCTTCAGTGCATAGGAAAGCACGCGCGTACGGCTGTGCGGCGCCGGGCGCAGACGCACCACTTGAGGGCCGATCTCGATTTCACGGTCATAGCGGTAATGGGTGACGTGGTTCAGTGCGACATGAATCGACACGGCGTGCCTCCTGCGAGCCTGGAACGTGAGCAGCGCAAGACTCATGCCATACGGCCACAGCGGCCTTGGAGCGAGTCTGCGATGAAGGCTGGCTGCAAAAGAGTGCCGGGGCCTGGGCGCTGTATCAGCGTCGCATACATTGAGCGTGCCGTCTTGCGATAAACATGTATCGCGGCGCTGCGCTCCAGCGCCATTACTTTGCGGGCTCACCTCTTCAGAGACACCCGTATGACAATCGACGAACGCACCACCGAACACGAACCACTGCCGACCCCTGAAGCCGCTCGGCAAGAACCGCAGTTCGATACCCGCGACACCTGGCAGGCCTACCAACGAGAACATTACAAATGGCGAACCGGGCTGAGCACCGTCAACGACGCCGATATCCCCGCCGATGAGGGCGAACCGCCCGCGCCAGGCTTTGCCGATATCGTTCTGGAAGTGGCGCTCGGCATCCTCGGCTCGGGGCCTGGCGGTCAAGTGGGGCGAGTAACGACACGGCCCGCGGCATCTCGCCCGCCATTGCGGCCCACCTCCCTGCGACCGACCCTCACACCCAAACCACCGGCCACGGCGATCAAACCGTCAGCGACGAGCAGCGGATTCAAGACCAGCCAAAAACTGGCGAGTGCAATTGCCCGCCTGCGCAACGGCGCGCGCCTTCGGGCCAATGGCGACCTTGCCAATCAGGCCATCGCCAACCGTGCACCTCGCGAGCCTCATGCTGGAGCAACCGAGCTGTCGTTTCTCGAAGGCCTGTTGCAGCAGCGCGCCAACAGCAACGCCAGAGGTCCCGGGCAACTGCACTCAGTGGCTGAAATCCAGGCCCTGGACTTCGAAGTGCCGCAGCGGGTCTACCGTGGTCACATCGGCAACACCATTGAAAGCGCCGCAGTCAACGGGCTGGAGCGCGCGCCCGGCGGCAACCTGCAGGGCGATGACTATCTTGCGGCGATCATCATGCACACCGCTCGCCAGGGTGGGAGCAATGGAGAGGTGCTGTCGCTGAGCGCGCAGCGGGCCATCGCCAGTAAATTCGCCAAGGGCCGTGGTGCTCCTGTGTTCGAAATAGACACCACCCAGGACCCGACAGCCTTTCGCACCATCAACGATATTCTGCTGGCCGACTCGCAGCGGCTGATAGAAGCCAGAAAGGTGACACGCGCCACGGTGCTCAAGGCCATCGACAACATAGCCGTGCACCGCGAGTTCGAGGTTTTCTACGTACACGGGGACATTCCAGCCGGCTTCCTGGTGCCTTGAGAACGCCTTTCGGCGATCTCACCCGGCATCCAGGGCCATCTGCTATCTCAGCGTGGTAGCACCGGCTGGCGCGTCGGCTTCTTCTTGCCCTTGCCCGGCTTGGCTGCCTGCTGACGGTCCTTGGCGGCCTGCTTGCTGCGGGCTTCGGCGGCGGCCTTGGCCTGCTCGCGCTTGTCCCACGGCTTGGAGCCATCGCTGGCGCGCGGCGGCAAACCGGTGTGCTGGGTCAGGATGCGCGTTTCCTTGGCCACCTTGTGGCTGCCCGCAGGCGTGGAGTTCTTGCGCCGTGCGCTCTGGTAGGTGTCGGTAGCCGGCTGGTGCAACGGAATCAGCTGGTTTTTCCCTGGCCCGATCAGGTCGGCACGGCCCATGCGCTCCAGCGCCTCGCGCAGCATCGGCCAGCCCTTGGGATCGTGATAGCGCAGGAACGCCTTGTGCAGACGGCGCTGCTCCTCGCTCTTGACGATGGTCAGGTTGTCGCTCTTGTAGGTGACCTTGCGCAGCGGGTTCTTGCCCGAGTGGTACATGGCAGTCGCCGACGCCATTGGCGAGGGGTAGAACGCCTGCACCTGGTCGGCGCGGAAACCGTTGCCCTTGAGCCACAGCGCCAGGTTCATCATGTCTTCATCAGTGGTGCCCGGGTGGGCAGCGATGAAGTACGGGATCAGGTACTGCTCCTTGCCCGCCTCTTTCGAGTACTTCTCGAACATGCGCTTGAACCGATCATAAGAGCCGATGCCCGGCTTCATCATCTGGTTCAGCGGACCTTCCTCGGTATGCTCCGGGGCGATCTTCAGATAGCCGCCGACATGGTGCGTCACCAGCTCCTTCACGTACTCCGGCGACTCGACAGCCAGGTCATAGCGCAGGCCCGAGGCGATGAGGATCTTCTTCACGCCCGGCAGTGCCCGCGCGCTGCGGTACAGCTGGATCAAGGATGAGTGATCGGTATTGAGGTTCGGGCAGATACCCGGGAACACACACGACGGCTTGCGGCACGCGGATTCGATCTCCGGGCTCTTGCAGGCGATGCGGTACATGTTCGCGGTCGGCCCGCCCAGGTCGGAGATCACCCCGGTGAAGCCCGGCACCTTGTCGCGGATCTCTTCGATCTCGCGAATGATCGATTCTTCGGAACGGTTCTGGATGATCCGCCCTTCGTGCTCGGTGATCGAGCAGAAGGTACAGCCACCGAAGCAGCCACGCATGATGTTCACCGAGAAGCGAATCATGTCGTAGGCCGGGATCTTCTGATTGCCGTACGCCGGGTGCGGGACCCGGGCATAGGGCATGCCGAACACGTAGTCCATTTCCTCGGTGGTCATGGGAATGGGCGGCGGGTTGAACCACACGTCCACTTCGCCATGACGCTGCACCAGTGCGCGGGCATTACCAGGATTGGTTTCCAAATGCAGCACGCGGTTGGCGTGGGCATACAGCACGGCATCGCCACGCACTTTCTCGAAGGACGGCAGACGGATGACCGTCTTGTCCCGCGTCATCCGTGGGCTGGCGAGGATCTGCACCACCTTGGCTTCGTTGGGGTCCTCGACATTGCCCTTTTCCTGCTCGATAGCGCAGGCCTGGGTGTCCTGGGTGTTCACGTACGGGTTGATGATCTTGTCGACCTTGCCCGGCCGGTCGATACGGGTCGAGTCGACTTCGTACCAATCCTTGGGCGTATCGCGGCGAATGAACGCGGTGCCGCGGATATCGGTGATCTCTTCGATCTTCTGGCCATAGGAAAGCCGCTGGGCCACTTCGACGATGGCGCGTTCGGCGTTGCCGTACAGCAGAATGTCGGCGCAGGCGTCGATCAGGATCGAATGACGGACCTTGTCCTGCCAGTAGTCGTAGTGCGCAATCCGGCGCAGCGACGCCTCGATCCCACCCAGCACGATCGGCACGTGCTTGTAGGCTTCCTTGCATCGCTGGCTGTACACCAGGCTGGCGCGATCAGGGCGCGAGCCGGCCAGGCCGCCGGGCGTGTAGGCGTCGTCGGAGCGCACCTTCTTGTCGGCGGTGTAGCGGTTGATCATCGAGTCCATGTTGCCGGCCGCGACACCGAAGAACAGGTTCGGCTCGCCCAGCTTCATGA
>NZ_DJUS01000104.1:0-3787 GCF_002438365.1 Pseudomonas sp. UBA6276 | reverse complement strand
GATCCATCTCCTCCCTGCTCATGGGCAGGAAAGGCGCTGGGCCGAAGCATTCGGCCCAGTACTTGGGATAGTCAAAAAGCGGCTTGGCTGCTTGCATGTCGATGACCGTATGAAAAATCGCGGGCGCGGAATATAGCACAAAAAACAACCAATTCCGATGGCTTTAGTCGGAAATAGGCGGCGAAGATATTTATCCGGTAGACCTGATCAACCGCAGTGACCCTTTCGCGGGCAGAGCCCGCTCCCACAAGAAGCGGCGCTGCACACGGCTCCTGTGGGAGCGGGGTCCACCCGCGAAGGGGCGCTGTACGCAGCTCCTGTAGGAGCGGGGTCCATCCGCGAAGGGGCGCTGTACGCAGCTCCTGTGGGAGCGGGTTCTACCCGCGAAGGGGTCGTACCTGCAGGATCACTATTCGTCGTCGTCGAAGTTGTAGCTGCCCGGCGCAAGGTTCTCGAAGCGGGTGTACTTGCCGATGAACGCCAGGCGAATGAAACCGATCGGACCGTTACGCTGCTTGCCGATGATGATTTCGGCAATGCCCTTGTGCTCGGTCTCCGGGTGATACACCTCGTCACGGTAGACGAACATGATCACATCGGCGTCCTGCTCGATCGCCCCGGATTCACGCAAGTCGGAGTTCACCGGACGCTTGTTCGGCCGCTGCTCGAGCGAGCGGTTGAGCTGCGACAGCGCCACCACCGGGCAATTGAATTCCTTGGCCAGGGCTTTCAACGAGCGCGAGATCTCGGAAATCTCGTTGGTACGGTTGTCACCGCTGGAGCCGGGGATCTGCATCAACTGCAGGTAGTCGATCATGATCAGGCCGATCTCGCCGTGCTCGCGCACCAGGCGGCGTGTCCGCGCACGCATTTCCGACGGGCTGATGCCCGCCGTATCGTCGATGAACAGCTTGCGATCGTTGAGCAGGTTGACTGCCGACGTCAGCCGCGGCCAGTCATCGTCGTCCAGCCGCCCCGAACGTACCTTGGTCTGGTCGATGCGCCCCAGCGAAGAGAGCATACGCATGATCAGCGAATCGCCCGGCATCTCCAGCGAGTACACCAGTACGGCCTTCTCGCTGCGCAGCACGGCGTTCTCCACCAGGTTCATGGCGAAGGTGGTCTTGCCCATGGACGGACGGCCGGCGACGATGATCAGGTCGGCCGGTTGCAGGCCGCTGGTCTTCTCGTCGAGGTCGGTATAGCCGGTGGACAGGCCGGTAATGGCCGCATCGGTATTGAACAGCGTGTCGATGCGGTCGATGGCCTTGGTCAAAAGGTCGTTGACGCTCACCGGCCCGCCGGTCTTGGGCCGTGCCTCGGCGATCTGGAAGATCTGCCGCTCGGCCTCGTCGAGAATCTCGGCCGCGTTGCGTCCCTGCGGATTGAATGCGCTGTCGGCAATCTCGGTGCTGATGCTGATCAACTGGCGCAGGGTGGCACGCTCGCGCACGATCTGCGCGTAGGCCTTGATGTTGGCCACCGACGGCGTGTTCTTGGCCAGCTCGCCCAGGTAGCCCAGGCCACCGACCTGAGTACCCTGCCCTTCCTTGTCGAGCTGTTCGTGCAGGGTCACCACGTCGAACGGAGTGTTCTGATCGGCGAGCTTGGCGATAGCGCGGAAGATCAGGCGGTGGTCATGACGATAGAAGTCGCCGTCCGAAACCTGATCGAGCACGCGCTCCCAGGCGTTGTTGTCCAGCATCAAGCCACCGAGCACGGCCTGTTCGGCCTCGATGGAATGCGGGGGCACCTTGAGGGCAGCGGTTTGCAGGTCGTATTGCTCGGGAGCGGATATCTCGTTCATGGCCACTTGGAATTAGGGTTGCAGAAAAACAGCTTCTTCAGAAAGACAAAGGGCACGGCCTGTAAACAGGTCGTGCCCGATGTTAAACCGCCTGGCACCCGAGGTGCCAGCCGACTTATGCAGCTACTACGACAACGCGTACGGTAGCTTCAACGTCGCTGTGCAAGTGCACGGCTACGTCGTATTCGCCAACGTTACGAATGGTGCCGTTCGGCAGACGCACTTCAGCTTTGGCCACTTCGACGCCGGAGGCGGTCAGGGCGTCAGCGATGTCGTGGGTGCCGATCGAACCGAACAGCTTGCCTTCGTCGCCAGCGGTGGCAGTGATGGTCACTTCCAGCTCAGCCAGTTGGGCAGCGCGAGTTTCGGCCGAAGCCTTCTTGTCGGCAGCTGCTTTTTCCAGCTCGGCGCGACGCTCTTCGAACGCAGCCAGGTTGGCAGCGGTCGCAGCGGTAGCCTTGCCGAATGGCAGCAGGAAGTTACGGCCGTAACCGGCCTTAACATTTACCTTATCGCCCAGGTTGCCCAGGTTGGCGACTTTTTCCAGCAGGATCAGTTCCATTTGGTATAAACCTCTTAACTTTTAACCTTCACCGTTCGCGGAATCGCTATCGGTGCCTTTCGGCCCGATTCGGCCGCGAAAATCAATCAGGCTGTCGACAATGGCCAGAACCACGAGCAACGGATAGATCAGCTGCATGAACAGCACGAGCGTGACGTACAACCCTACGAGCCAGAACTTGCCCAGCTTGCCCGCCTTGACCAGCCCATGCATCAGGGCCAGCCCGGCGAACACCAGCGGTACGCTGCACAGCGGCGTCAACATGGCCATCTGAGGTCCGAAGTTCGGACCAATGAGCATGCACGCCAGCAGCAGGACCGCTGGCCAGAGTGGAATACGTATGGCGCGAAACTCGCTGCCGAAACCACCCGGGTTGTACAACGCCGCCTGCCAGTAACGCCCCAGCATCAGGGCTGCCACGCTGACGACTTGCAACAGGGCCGCTATCAGTCCGTTGAGTACCGGTGCAATGAGGTTGCCGAGGTTTGCCCGCTCTTCTACCGACATCTGCTGGTAGAGACCACCGAGCATCTGCGGCAGGCGTTCGTTCAACGCCTGCGCCAACGCTTCGATGGGTTCGCGAAACACCACACCCAACAACACTCCGTACACCAGCCCCAGCGCTATGCTGGCCAGCAGCACGCGATTCCAGGCCCATCCCGCGCGCAACAGCGCCGCGAGCCCCAGCGCGCCCAGCAACACCATCAAGGTGCGCGGTTCGCCGAAATACCACCAGGCCAGAGCCGGCAGCAGAGCCCAGACGAGGACGCCAAAAGCGTCACTCATGCCGCGCCGCAGGTACACCAGGCACGCTGCGGCAGCACTCAACCAGAACAACAGCGGCAATGCCGCACATCCGACCACAACCAGTGTGGCCTGCATGCGACCGCGCATGATGAAATCAGCCAGGGCACGCATGCGTATCTATCCTTTTACTACTTGTCGACAACCCGGTCTCAGCGGCCGTGGCTGTCGGTGTAGGCCAGCAGGGCCAGGAAGCGGGCGCGCTTGATAGCGACGGCCAGCTGACGCTGATAACGAGCCTTGGTACCGGTGATACGGCTTGGAACGATCTTGCCGGTTTCGGATACGTAGGCTTTCAGAGTGTTGAGATCTTTGTAGTCGATCTCCTTCACATCTTCAGCGGTGAAGCGGCAAAATTTACGACGACGGAAGAAACGTGCCATGTAATGGGCTCCTCAAAAGGTCCGTGGATTACTCGTCAGCGTTATCGCTGGCGTCGCTGTTGTCGCTGTCATCGCCATCGGCGTTGTCAGAGTGCTCAGGACGGTCACGACGCTCACGGCGCTCGCTGCGGTTTTCTTCTGCCTTGAGCATCTCGGACTGGTCGGTGACGGCTTCGTCGCGACGGATGACAAGGTTACGGATCACGGCATCGTTGTAGCGGAAGTTGTCTT
>NZ_DJUS01000050.1:0-6523 GCF_002438365.1 Pseudomonas sp. UBA6276 | reverse complement strand
CTGCCGGTCAGCACGTTGAACACGCCAGCGGGCAGGCCGGCCTCGGTGTAGATTTCGGCCAGCTTGAGGGTGGTCAGCGAGGTGACTTCGCTGGGCTTGAAGATCATCGCGTTGCCGGCGGCCAGCGCCGGAGCGGACTTCCACAGGGCGATCTGGATCGGGTAGTTCCAGGCGCCGATACCGGCGGTCACGCCCAGGGGCTCGCGGCGGGTGTAGACGAAGGACGTGTCGCGCAGCGGGATCTGCTCGCCTTCGATGGCAGGCACCAGGCCGGCGTAGTATTCGAGCACGTCGGCACCGGTGACGATGTCGACGTAGCGGGTTTCCGAGTAGGCCTTGCCGGTGTCCAGGGTTTCCAGCAGGGCCAGTTCGTCGTTGCGCTCACGCAGGATGTCGACGGCTTTGCGCAGCACGCGCGAGCGCTCCATGGCGGTCATCGCGGCCCAGATCTTCTGGCCCTTTTCGGCGCTGGCGACGGCTTTTTCGACGTCTTCGGCGGTGGCGCGCTGAACCTGCGCCAGCACTTCACCGGTGGCCGGGTTGACGGCATCGAAGGTGCCGCTGCCGCTGGCGTCCACGTAGCCGCCATCGATGTAGAGTTTTTGCGTTGGGAAACGGGCCATAAGATCCTCGCGGTGCAGTTAAGGTGGCAGCAGGCGAGGCGCGAAGCTTCAGCGCTGCTGTTTTGCCAGTTGCATGTCCATGTATTCGCAGGCGATGCGATGTGCCTGCGCGGTATCGAAAGCATCGCCCGACAGGGCGCCGCGCAACCACAGACCATCGATCAGTGCAGCCAGGCCGCGTGCGGCGCTGCGTGCCTGTTCCACCGGCAATTCACGGCGGAACTGGCAACACAGGTTGGAATACAGGCGGTGGTCGTTGATCCGCTGCAACCTGTGCAAGGACGGCTGGTGCATGCTGGTGGCCCAGAAGGCCAGCCAGGTCTTCATGGCCGGAGCGTTGACCTGGCTGGCGTCGAAGTTGCCTTCGATGATCACCTGCAGGTGCGCCCTGGCGCTGTCGTCGGTCAAGGCCTGTCGGCGCGTGGCGACGTTGTCGATCAGCATGTTCATCAAGTGGCGCATGGTCGCTGCGATCAGGCCGTTCTTGTCCTGAAAGTAGTGACTGATGATGCCGTTCGACACACCCGCCAGGCGGGCGATCAGAGCAATGCTGGCGTCACTCATGCCGACCTGGTCGACAGCCTGGAGCGTGGCTTCGATCAACTGTTGGCGGCGGATGGGTTGCATACCGACCTTGGGCATTGCGCGAATCTCCTTGGGCCTGCAGTACGGGCAGTGAGTGACAGCCGACTGAAGCCAGTCTAGTTTATTTTGATTGAACGATCAATCAATAAAAAAGGATGAGGGAATGTGTGCAGGGTTTTTAGAGGATCGGGGAGGGGAAGGCAATAAGGTTTGAGCGGGGGGTGTCAGACAGATTGCGGGGAGGCGTTCGCGGGCAGAGACCCGCTCCCACAGGCGGCGCGGAACCCTGTGGGAGCGGGTCTCTGCCCGCGAAGAAGACGCCGCGGTGTGTCAAACCGGCCGCGTCAGGGTTCCTGCCAGCGAGGATCAGCCCAGGTTCTTGCCCAGCAGGGCATGGTACAGCTCGGTATCCCCAAGAATACCCACCACCTGTTTGTCGCTGTCCTGCAGGACCAGTTTGTGGCCCGTCTGATAGCGGATCTGCAAGGCGTCGCGCATGCCGATGTCGGCACTGACCAGTGTCGGCCGGCGGCCCAGGCCTTCCATCGCTTGCCCGGGCGCCCAGCCTTGCACGTCGAGCACGGTGTCGCCCTGGCGTGCGCTGGTCAGCGAATTGCCGGCGCCCAGGTTCAGCCATGAATCCACGCCCGGATCCAGGCACACCGAACCGTTGACGCGGGTGCACTTGTCCAGGGTGCGCATCAGGCTGCGCCCGCACAGCACGTTGAGTGGATTGGTGTGAGCGACGAAGGTCCGCACGTAATCGTCGGCCGGGTTGAGGACGATCTCCTCGGGCACGCTGTACTGGACGATCCGCCCGTCTTTCATGATGGCAATGCGGCTGCCCAACTTCAGCGCTTCGTCCAGGTCATGGCTGACGAAGACAATGGTCTTGCTCAACTTGCGTTGCAGCTCCAGCAACTCGTCCTGCAGACCCTGGCGGATCAACGGGTCGAGCGCCGAAAACGGTTCATCCATCAGCAGGATGTCGGCGTCCATCGCCAGCGCCCGGGCCAGGCCCACGCGCTGCTGCATGCCGCCGGACAGCTCGTCGGGCTTCTTGTTGCGCCACTGGGTCAGACCCACCAGTTCGAGCTTCTCGTCGACCAGCTTGCGCCGTTCCTTTTCCGGACGGCCCTGCATCTCCAGGCCGAAACTGATGTTCTCGCGCACCGTTAGCCAAGGCATCAGGGCGAACTTCTGGAACACCATGGCGATGCGCTTGGTGCGCATCATCTTCAGTTCCGCAGGCGTGCACGAGGCGATATCGATCTGGCGGTCT
The DNA here is from genome assembly GCF_002438365.1 of Pseudomonas sp. UBA6276. NCBI lineage: Bacteria > Pseudomonadati > Pseudomonadota > Gammaproteobacteria > Pseudomonadales > Pseudomonadaceae > Pseudomonas > Pseudomonas sp. UBA6276. The sequence goes on along the minus strand of NZ_DJUS01000050.1, from coordinate 4,033 downwards.
TCATGCTCGACGAACAGCTTGCCGCGGCTCACCGTGTTCAGCCCGTTGATGCAGCGCAGCAGGCTCGACTTGCCCGAACCGGACAACCCCATCAGCACGCAGATCTCGCCCTTGTTGATGTCCAGGCTGGCCTTTTCCACGCCGACGATCTGCCCGGTCTTCTTCAGGATCTCGTTGCGGGTCAGCCCTTGGTCGAGCAGCTTCAACGCCTCGCGTGGGTCCTTGGCGAAGATCACATCGACGTTGTCGAATCGAATAATGCTCATGCATCACCCCCTATCTTGACGTCGGGTTGTTTGCAGATACGGTCGAGCATGATCGCCAGCAACACGATGGCCAGACCGGCTTCGAAGCCCAGCGCGATATCGGCGGTGTTCAGTGCGTTGACCACCGGCTTGCCCAGGCCATCGGCACCGACCAGGGCGGCGATCACCACCATCGACAGCGACAGCATGATGCACTGGGTGATGCCGGCGGCGATGCTCGGCATGGCGTGAGGCAATTCGATGCGCGACAGCAGTTGGCGGCGAGAGCAGCCGAAGGCCTTGCCGGCGTCCATCAGTTCCTGCGGCACGTCGCGGATGCCCAGGTAGGTCAGGCGAATGGGCGCGGCGATGGCGAACACTACCGTGGAAATCAGGCCCGGTACCACGCCCAGCCCGAACAGGGTGAGCGTGGGGATCAGGTAGACGAAGGTCGGTACCGTCTGCATCAGGTCGAGGACCGGCCGCATCATGGTGTAGAACATCGGCTTGTGCGCAGCGACGATGCCCAGCGGCACGCCGATGATCACGCAGACCAGGGTGGCGAACAGCACCTGCGCCAGGGTCTCCATGGTTTCCTGCCAGTACCCCAGGTTGAGGATCAGCAGGAACGACAGCGCCACGAACAGCGTCAGGCCCCATTTGCGCTGGATGAAATGCGCCAGCGCAGCGATCAGGGCGGTCAGTACGTAGGGGTTGAACCAGGTCAGACCGGCGGTGAAACCATGAATGATCGCTTCGAGCGTGGACGCGATGGCATCGAACGTCGAAGCCCCGTGTTGGGTGAGCCAGTCGACGAAAGCCGCGATGTACTCGCCCAGGGGGATCTTGTGGTCTGTCAGCATGGTAGTGAGTGTCCGCATGCGAGGAAACGAAGGGCCGGCCGGTGGGGCCGGCAACCGCCGGCCCGCCTGCCAGCGTTATTGCGCGAGCTTGGCCTTGACGGCTTCAAGACCCGGCTTGCCATCGACGGTGGTGACGCCCGCGAGCCAGGTGTCGAGCACCTGTGGATTGTTTTTCAGCCAGGCCCGAGCAGCGACGTCGGGTTTCTGCTTGTCGTCCAGGACGTTGCCCATCAGCGTGCTTTCCATGGCCAGGCTGAACTGCAGGTTCTTCAGCAACTGACCCACGTTGCTGCACTCCTGGGTGTAACCCTTGCGTGTGTTGGTATAGATGGTGGCCTGGCCGAAGTTGGGGCCGAAGAAGTCATCGCCACCGGTCAGGTACTGCAGCTTGAAGCGGGTGTTCATCGGGTGCGGTTCCCAGCCCAGGAACACCACGTCGGTGTTGCGCCGCTGGGCGCGGTCGACCTGGGACAGCATGCCGGCCTCGCTCGATTCGACCACTTTGAAACCGGCGTCCTTGAGGCCGAAGGCGTTCTTGTCGATCATGCTCTGGATCAAGCGATTGCCGTCGTTGCCCGGTTCGATGCCGTAGATCTTGCCGTCCAGCTCCTTCTTGAATTTGACGATGTCGGCGAAATCCTTCAGGCCCTTGTCGTACAGCGCCTGGGGGACGGCCAGGGTGTACTTGGCGTTTTCCAGGTTGGCCCGCACTGTTTCCACGGTACCGGCGTCGCGATAGGGCTTGATGTCGTTTTCCATGGTCGGCATCCAGTTGCCCAGGAAAACGTCCATGTTCTTGCCATCGGCCAGGGACTTGTAGGTCACCGGCACGGAAATCATCGTGGTCTTGGTCTTGTAGCCCAGTGACTGCAGCACCGCACTGGTGACGGCGGTGGTGACGGTGATGTCGGTCCAGCCGACATCGGAGAAATTCACAGTGGCGCATCGCGCCGGTTCCGCTGCTTGAGCCAGTACAGGCAGGCCCAGCAGGGTGGCCAGCAGAATCGATGTTGGACCTTTCATGGTGTGCTCCTGGTTTTCTCGGCGTGGGGCGCAAGGGCATGCCACGCTTGTTTGAATGCTCGATCGCCGCGTCCGCGACGGGTGCGCCGCCAAGGTGCCAGGCGATCGGGCCGTGAGTGATCATGTACCAGCGCAAATCAGCCGCCTACCGGGTGCGTCGTATCCAGTGCGGGCAGAGTCGCATCCAGTGTCGGTGACGTCGCTTACAGCTCATGGGCTTGCAGCAGCGACCTTACCCGCGACACCTGCGTACATCCACTTATATGAAGTTGCCACACGAACGTGCAGAGGCGAGCTGCACGCCTCTTTTTCGCGCGCAGCTCATCACCGGTGCCTTCGACCGCGCTCTGCAGTGGGCTGCGGCGAACAGCGTGCTTGTGGTGACACTTGGCGGTGCGCTACCCCAGCGGTTGCTACCGAATTGCTCAGACCCCACGGCGGGTATGCTTTTGAGGAGAATCGACGGTCGCCCGCGAAGGTCTTTCGCAGCGCTCTGCATAGCCCTGCGCGACGTCGTTTTCAGGCGCGGTGGAGTTCCCGACCAATTGTCGGCATGGGGTTTGCGTAGCAAAGCAAAGCCCCTGTTAAACAGAGGGCAATAACAAGAGCCTGCCTGAGGCCACCATCCGCTTCGCGTAAGGAGATACCGCAATGACATCCTTCACCACCGGCGCTCAGCCGCAGACTCGCAGTCCTCAGTCCATCGGCTTCCTGTTGCTCGACAACTTCACCCTCATCTCCCTGGCCTCGGCAGTCGAACCACTGCGCATGGCCAACCAGTTGTCCGGGCGCGAGCTGTATCGATGGACCACCCTGAGCGCGGACGGTGGCCAGGTGTGGGCCAGTGACGGCCTGCAGATCACTCCGGATTCGGCCATGCACAAGGCCGCGCCGATGGACACGGTGATCGTCTGTGGCGGCGTCGGTATCCAGCGTGCGGTGGGTCGTGATCACGTCAGCTGGCTGCAGAGCCAGGCACGGCAGTCCAAGCGCCTGGGTGCGGTCTGTACCGGCAGTTGGGCGCTGGCCTGCGCCGGTCTGCTCGATGGTTTCGAGTGCAGCGTGCACTGGGAATGCCTGGCCTCGATGCAGGAAGCCTTTCCCCGCGTGGCCATGAGCACGCGTCTGTTTACCCTGGACCGTAATCGTTTCACCAGTTCGGGCGGCACGGCGCCGCTGGACATGATGCTGCACCTGATCAGCCGCGATCACGGCCGCGAGCTGTCGGCGGCGATTTCCGAGATGTTCGTCTACGAGCGTATCCGCAACGAGCAGGATCACCAGCGGGTGCCGCTCAAGCACATGCTGGGCACCAACCAGCCCAAGCTGCAGGAGATCGTCGCGTTGATGGAGGCGAACCTGGAAGAGCCGATCGACCTGGACGAGTTGGCGGTGTATGTGGCGGTATCGCGACGCCAGCTGGAGCGGCTGTTCCAGAAATACCTGCATTGTTCGCCGTCGCGCTACTACCTCAAGTTGCGCCTGATTCGCGCCCGGCAGTTGCTCAAGCAGACGCCGATGTCGATCATCGAGGTGGCGTCGGTGTGCGGCTTTGTGTCCACGCCGCATTTCTCCAAGTGCTATCGCGAGTATTTCGGCATTCCGCCGCGTGACGAACGCGTCGGCTCCAATACCACCCAGCAGGTGGCGATGCTGCCGATCCCGCAAGCCATGGTCCTGGCCGGACCGTTGTCGGCATTGAGCCAGGCGCGCAACGAATCGACGTTTGCCAGTGTAAGGCTCTAGAACGACGCTGGCCTCTTCGCGGGCAAGCCCGCTCCCACAGGGACGGCGCCAAATTCGAAATCAACGCAAATCCTGTAGGAGCGGGTTTACCCGCGAAGAAGACGCCTCGGTGCATGGCACGGGCCTTGTCCGTGTTCGCGGGTAAACCCGCTCCTA
>NZ_DJUS01000127.1:0-3764 GCF_002438365.1 Pseudomonas sp. UBA6276 | reverse complement strand
GTGATCGGTGCCAGCAGCAGGGTCACGGTTTCCAGACCTTCGTGCAGCAAGGCACGATCCTGAGCCGTGGCCTGCGGGGCCTTCTCCAGCACGTTCATCAGCGTCATCACTTGGGCGATGGCGGTGTTGAACTTGTGGTTCTGGCCCACATCCTGACTGGCCTGCTTGATCGCCAGGTGGATCGCGCGGCGAACGGCTTTCTGTTCGTCGTCCAGAGCTGCGACGTCGAGCGGGGCATGCGAACCCTGGCCGACATGTGCCTGCGCCAGACGCCAGACGCGCTTGAGGAAGCGGTGCGAGCCTTCCACGCCGGAGTCGGACCACTCCAGGCTCATGTCCGGTGGCGAGGCGAACATCATGAACAGGCGGCAGGTATCGGCACCGTACTGGTCGATCATCGATTGCGGATCGACGCCGTTGTTCTTCGACTTGGACATCTTCTCGGTGCCGCCGATTTCCACCGGCAGGCCGTCGCTGATGAGTTTGGCCGATACGATCTTGGCCTTGGCATCGCGGACCAGCTCGACGTCGGCTGGGTTGAACCAGGTCTTGCTGCCGTTGGCTTCGAGACGGTAGTAGGTTTCGGCGATGACCATGCCCTGGGTTAGCAGGTTCTTGAACGGCTCGTTGGAGCTGACCAGGCCTTCGTCGCGCATCAGCTTGTGGAAGAAGCGCGCGTACAGCAGGTGCAGGATCGCGTGCTCGATACCACCGATGTACTGATCCACCGGCAACCAGTGGTTGGCAGCGGCCGGATCGACCATGCCGCCTTCATAGTGCGGCGAAGCGTAACGGGCGAAGTACCAGGACGATTCCACGAAGGTGTCCATGGTGTCGGTTTCGCGCTTGGCCGGTGCGCCGCATTTCGGGCAGGTGCACTCGTAGAATTCGGGCATGCGCGCCAGTGGCGAACCGGCACCATCGGGGACCACGTCTTCGGGCAACACGACCGGCAGTTGATCCTCGGGGACCGGAACGTCGCCGCAGGCATCGCAGTGCACGATCGGGATCGGGCAGCCCCAGTAGCGCTGGCGGCTGATACCCCAGTCACGCAGGCGGAACTGGGTGCGCGACTTGCCCAGGTCCTTCTTGATCAAGGCCACTTCGATGGCGTCGAAAGCGCCTTCGAAGTCGAGGCCGTCGAATTCCCCGGAGTTGATCAGCGGACCGTGCTCGTTGTAGGCCGAAACCCATGGCGCAGGCGTCAGGTCGCCCGCACTGGTGCGCACCACCGGCTTGATCGGCAGGTCGTACTTCAAGGCGAACTCGAAATCGCGCTCGTCGTGGGCCGGAACGGCCATGACCGCACCGTCGCCGTAGTGCATCAGTACATAGTTGGCGACCCAGACCGGCAGCTTCTCGCCGGTGAGCGGATGCTCGACGAACAGCGCGGTTGGCATGCCGCGTTTTTCCTGGGTAGCGACGTCGGCCTCGGCCACGCTGCCGCTCTTGCACTCCTCGATGAAGGCCTGCAGCGCGGCATCGGAGCGTGCGGCCAGAGTCGCCAGCGGATGTTCTGCGGCAACGGCAACGTAGGTGGCGCCCATCAGCGTGTCGGGACGTGTGGTGAACACCTTCAACGTCCCGGCCTCACCGATCGAAGACTGATCGTAAGGGAACTGGACTTCCATGCCCTTGGACTTGCCGATCCAGTTGCGCTGCATGGTCTTGACCTGTTCCGGCCAGCCCGGCAGTTCGTCGAGGCTCTCCAGGAGCTCGTCGGCGTATGCAGTGATCTTGAAGTAGTACATCGGTATCTCGCGCTTCTCGATGAGCGCGCCCGAACGCCAGCCACGACCGTCGATGACCTGTTCGTTGGCCAAGACCGTCTGGTCCACCGGGTCCCAGTTCACGGTACCGTTCTTGCGGTAGATCACGCCTTTTTCGAACAGGCGGGTGAACAGCCATTGTTCCCAGCGGTAGTAGTCGGGCTTGCAGGTGGTGACTTCGCGCGACCAGTCGATGGCCAGGCCCAGGCTCTTGAGCTGGGTCTTCATGTAGGCGATGTTTTCGTACGTCCACTTGGCCGGCGCGACGTTGTTCTTCATGGCCGCGTTTTCCGCAGGCATGCCGAAGGCGTCCCAACCCATGGGCTGCAGGACGTTCTTGCCCTGCATGCGCTGATAGCGAGCGATCACATCGCCAATGGTGTAGTTGCGCACGTGCCCCATGTGCAGTTTGCCGCTGGGGTAGGGGAACATCGACAGGCAGTAATACGTGTCCTTGCCTGGCTGTTCACTCACTTCAAAAGACTTCTTCGCATCCCAGAACGACTGGGCGGCGGCTTCGATTTCGCGGGGCTGATAGAGTTCGTGCATGGCTACTTTGCGCTGAGAAATGGGTGACCTTATCCGGCAGCTGCTAAATAGGCTGAGCCTGTTGGCAAGGTACGATGATATTAAACGCCGTAGCATACATGACCCCCCTCTATCGAGGGAAACCTTGATTGCAGCTGCCATGGCTCGACCAAGCGCCTGGCGCGATCCGTTGGTCGCTGCAACCGACTGATTTTCCAGCCAGCGCTAAGCTTGGGGAGGATAGAACGTTTTTTTCTGGAGTGAGGTGAGCCAATGGTAGAGCCGCATATCAAGGCCATGCAGCCTGATGTTTACGAACGTCTCATCGACCGTCTGGGGCTGGCCCTGGACGTGGCCCGAACAGCGGTTCGCCTGCGCGATGAAAAGCCTGCGGAACTGGAGTTGCGTGGCTTGAGCCGGGCCGAGTACGAATTGATCGACGCTTACCTGCATGTCTGTGGCGAGCGCGCCTGTGCCGAGCCGTCGGCCCCCGCTGTGCCGGTACGCAAGGCATCGGCCAAGGTGTACTGGCTGCACGAGCGCGACCGACGCAGGTCGTCCATCGGCAGGGATGGCCGCGGGTATTCCGGGAAACCGTGAGCGCAGTTGTTCGCCAGCGCAGCAACGCTTAGGCTTCGGGCATTTTCTGGAGATGCCCGATGTTTTCACGTTTCATCCTCAAACAGTTGTTGCTGCCGCCCGGAATCTTTTTCGTCCTGTTGCTGGTCGCCTGGTGGCTGCGCCGTCGCTGGCCACGGTTGGCGGGCGCCTGTTTCGTCGCTGGATTAGGTGGGCTATGGCTGATGAGCCTGCCGGTGGTGATGCAGCATGCGGCGAACTGGCTCGAGAGCGAACCGGCACTGCCAGCGCAGGGGTGGAGCACCTTGGCGCAGCGCGCCGACGCCATCGTGATTCTGGGAGCCGGTCGCGAGCGCGGCGACCCGGCCTGGGACGGCATCGATCAGCCGACCGGTGTCGCGCTCGAACGGGTCCGCTACGCGGCCAGGCTGGCCAAGGCGTCCGGGCTTCCGGTGCTGACTTCCGGTGGCCTGCACTATGGCTCGCCGCCCAGCGAGGCGTGGATCATGGCGCAGTCGTTGCGCGACGATTTCGGCACCTCGGCGCGCTGGATGGAAGAGCGCAGCCGCACGACCTGGGAGAACGCCGAGTTCAGCGCCCAGTTACTTGCCGAGCACGGCATCAAGCGTGTGGTGGTGGTCACTCAGGCCTGGCACATGCAGCGCTCGCGGTGGAGCTTCGAACAGCACGGGCTGCAGGTGGTGCCGGCACCGGTGGGCTTTCTGGGTACCGACAATGCACGGCCGCTGGGAGGGTGGTTGCCTGAAAGCAAGGCGATCTGGCAGAACGGCCAGCTGCTCAATGAAGCGGTGGGGTTGGTGGGGTACAAGATGTTTTATCGGTGATCTCGAGGGCCTCTTCGCGGGCAGAGGGCTCGCCGCCCGCCCC
>NZ_DJUS01000073.1:0-5952 GCF_002438365.1 Pseudomonas sp. UBA6276 | reverse complement strand
TCAGGAAGTGGTCGGCCACTTCCACCGCGCTTTGCAGCACGCCGCCTGGGTTGTTGCGCAGGTCGAGGATCAGCCCCTTGAGCTTGCCGTTGTTGTCCTTGCGCAGTTTCGCCAGGGCCTTGCCGACTTCTTCGCCGGTTTTCACCTGGAACTGGGTGATGCGCAGGTAGCCATAGCCGTTTTCCAGCAATTGCGCCTTGACGCTCTTGACCTGGATGGTGGCGCGCGCAAGCGTCACGTCGAAGGGCGTGCCACCGTCGCGCACCAAGGTCAGGGTGATCTTCTCGCCGAGCTTGCCGCGCATCAGGTCGACGGCCTCGGTCATGCTCAGGCCCTGGGTGGGCTGGTTGTTGATCTTGACGATCAGGTCGCCCGCCTCGATGCCGGCCTTGGAGGCTGGCGTATCGTCGATGGGCGAGACCACCTTGATCATGCCGTTGTCGCTGCCCACTTCGATGCCCAGGCCGCCGAACTCGCCGCTGGTGCTTTCCTGCAGCTCCTGGAAGTCCTCGGGGCCCAGGTAGGCCGAGTGGGGATCCAGGTTGCTGAGCATGCCCTTGATGGCGTTTTCCAGCAGGGTCTTGTCATCCACCGGCTCGACATAGGCCGCCTTGATGCGGTCCATCACCTCGGCGAAGGTCCGCAGCTCGTCCAGCGGCAAAGGCGCGGCGGCTGGTGCCGCGCTCGCCGCCCGGGCGGGCTGGGGGGACAGATCGGCGGCGACCACCGCAGGGGCGGCGGTGGCCACGGCGATCGTCAGGGCCAGCGAGGTAAGGCGGGACAGATGCGGCATGTCTAACAGACTCCTGATACGGGTTCGCGCCTTTGAGGGCTGCTTTTGAACGACTGCGCCAGTCAACCGCGACACCACTGCGAAGGGTCGGTCGGTTTGCCTTGCTGGCGTATTGCAAAATACAGCGCTGGCGTGCTCTGCCCGCCGCTGGTTCCTACGGTGGCGATGGCATCACCGGCCTTGACCACGTCGCCGGCCGATTTGAGCAGGGTCTGGTTGTGACCGTACAGGCTGAGGTAACCGTTGCCATGGTCGAGAATGACCAGAAGCCCGGCGCCGCGCAACCAGTCGGCGAAGACCACACGGCCACTGTGCACCGCATGCACCTGGCTGCCGGCCGAGGCACTGATCATCACCCCATCCCATTTGGTACGAACGTCGTCACCGCGGGTTTCCCCGAAGCGTGCCAACAGTCGACCATCGACAGGCCATGGAAGTTTTCCCCGCGCGGAGGCAAATGCACCGCCGAAGCTCTCGCCGCTGCTGGACACCATCGGGCCCGACGGCGCACGAGGCGCCTGGGGCGCGGGTGTCGGGGCCTCTCGGGCTGCGGCTGCAGCCGCCTCACGCTGGCGACGCTGCTCGGCCTCCTGAGCGGCGAGCAGGGCCTTCTGCCGCGCTTCCTCGGCCTCGCGTGCCTGGCGAGCCAGGGTTTCCTCGATGGTCTTGAGCACCTTGGCCAGGTCTTCCTGATCCTGCTGGCGGGCTTGCAGTTTCTGATCGCCTTGCTTGTACTGGTCGTTGAGCCTGGCCAGGGCGACCTGGCGCTCCTTGCGCACCTTGTCGAGGTCTTCGCGCTGGCTGTCCAGGTTGCCTTGCTGCACCAACAGCTGCGCCTGCTGCAGGTTGATGTCCTTTTCCACACCGGCCAGCTTCTGCAGGGTCTGGTTGAAGCGTTTCAACTGTTCCAGGCGGGCCTGGCTCAGGTAGTCGTAATAGGTCAGGGTGCGGGCGAACTTCTCCGGGTTCTGCTGGTTGAGCAGAAGCTTGAGGTATTCCTGGCGCCCGCTCTGGTAGGCCGCACGGGCCTGGATGGCAATGAGGCGTTGCTGTTCGACCCGGGCGGCCTGGAGCTTGGCTTTCTCGCCATCGAGACGCTCCAGCTCGCCCTCAGTCTTTTTTAGTTCTTTCTGCAGGGCCTCCACCTGCTTTTCCAGCTTGCCCATCTCGGTTTCGGTCGTGCGCAGCTCTTTCTGCACCCCGGATCTTTCTGCCTGCAGCGTGCCAAGGGTTTTCTGCAGCTCGGCGATGTCCTTGCGGGTGGCATCGATCTGCTGCTGGGTTTGCGCGCGCTCGTCGGCGAAGGCCGGGCCGAGCAGGCAGGTCAGGGTCAGGAACGTCAGGGCGCGGAGCATGGGTCAGCCTTGTACCAGGATCGAGGTGCCGGTCATTTCTTCGGGCTTGGGCAGGCCCATCAACCAGAGCATGGTCGGCGCCACGTCGGCCAGCACGCCGCCTTCGCGAACCTTGACGTCGCGCTTGCCGACGTAGATGAACGGCACCGGCTCGGTGGTGTGCGCGGTATGTGCCTGACCGGTGCAGACGTCTTCCATCTGCTCGCAGTTGCCGTGGTCGGCGGTGATCAACGCTTCGCCACCGACCTTGTCGAGTGCGGCGGTGATACGGCCTACGCAGGTGTCCAGGCACTCTACCGCCTGGATCGCGGCGGCCATGATGCCGCTGTGGCCAACCATGTCGCCGTTCGCGTAGTTGACCACGATGACGTCATAGCGCTGCTGCTCGATCGCTTCGACGATGCGGTCGGTCACTTCCGGCGCGCTCATTTCCGGCTGCAGGTCGTAGGTTGCAACCTTCGGCGAAGGCACCAGAATGCGTTCTTCGCCGGCGAACTCTTCTTCGCGGCCGCCGGAAAAGAAGAACGTCACGTGGGCGTACTTTTCGGTTTCGGCGATGCGCAGCTGGGTCTTGCCGTTCTTCGCCAGGTATTCGCCCAGCACGTTGTTCAGGCCGGTAGCGGCAAATGCCGCCGGTGCCGGGATCTTCGCCGAGTATTGGGTCAGGCCGACATAGCCGGCCAGCTTGGGCTGGCGTGCGCGTGGGAAATCGTTGAAATCGTCTTCGACGAATACGCGGCTGAGCTCGCGCGCGCGGTCGGCGCGGAAGTTCATGAAGATCACGGCGTCGCCGTCTTCGACACGGACGGGCTCGCCTACCGTGGTGGCCTTGACGAATTCGTCGCTCTCGCCACGCTCGTAGGCGGCCTGCAAACCCTGCACGGCAGTGGCGGCATGGAATTCCGACGCGCCGTCGACGATCAGGTTGTACGCGGCGCTGACGCGATCCCAGCGGTTGTCGCGATCCATGGCGAAGTAACGCCCGATCAGGCTGGCGGTGCGGCCGTGGCCGAGACGGGCGAAGGTCGCGTCCATCAGTTCCAGCGAGGCCTGCGCGCTCTTGGGCGGTGTGTCGCGGCCGTCGAGGAAAGCATGCAGGTAGAGCTTCTGCGCGCCGCGACCGGCGGCCAGCTCGGCCATGGCGACCAGGTGGTCCTGATGGCTGTGCACGCCACCGTCGGACAGCAGACCCATGAAGTGCACCGCCTTGCCGGCTGCGACGGCCTTGTCCACGGCCGCGCAGATGGTGGGGTTGGTGAAGAACTCGCCATCGCGGATGGCCTTGGTCACGCGAGTGAAGTCCTGATACACCACACGCCCGGCGCCCAGGTTCATGTGGCCGACTTCCGAGTTGCCCATCTGCCCGTCGGGCAGGCCGACATCCATGCCCGAGCCCGAGATCAAGCCGTTGGGCTGGCTTGCCGTGAGTGCATCGAGCACCGGCTTGCGAGCCGAATAGACCGCGTTGTACTCGTGGTTTTCGCTGTGACCGAAACCATCGAGGATGATCAGGACCAGGGGTTTGGGCGTGGTTGTCATGGATCCCACTCGCTATGTCAGAAGAGCATTCAGGAGAAGCCCGGCATTTTAGGGCATTGCGGGGCTGTGTGACGAATCATGGCGGTTTATTTCATCGCGGACGCAAGAACAACAAGCACAGACCCGCAATGAGGCCGAGCGGTTCCGTCCGGCGGGCTTTGGCCGGACTTGGCGGCTGTGTATACTGGCCGACATTTTAACGCCCTGGAACCCGCTGATGGTTGCTCACCTGATTGAATTCGCCACAAATCACTATCTGCTCGTGACCGCGTTCGTGGTCCTGCTGGTCATGCTGATCATGCTGGAAATGAGCAAGGGTGCCAAAAGCCTCAGCCCCCGCGAGCTGACTGCGCTGGTCAACAGCGAGCAGGGCGTGGTCGTGGACATCCGCAACAAGAAGGAATACGCCGCCGGCCACATCGTCGGTGCCTTGAGCATTCCTCAGGACAAGCTGGCCAGCCGCGTCGGCGAGCTGGAGAAGTACAAGGGCAAGACCCTGATCGTGGTCGACGCCATCGGCCAGCACGCCGGCACTGCCTGTGCCGAGCTGGTCAAGGCCGGCCACACCGCCGCCAAACTGGCCGGTGGCGTATCGAGCTGGCGTGCCGACAACCTGCCCGTGGTGAAGTGACATGAAGCCGATCGTCGTCTACTCCAGTGACTATTGCCCCTACTGCTCGCGCGCCAAGTACCTGCTGGAAAGCAAGAAAGCGAAGTTCACCGAGATCAAGGTCGACGGCAAGTCCGAGCTGCGCCGCGAAATGGCCGCCAAGGCCGGCCGCACCTCGGTGCCACAGATCTGGATCGGCGACTTGCACGTCGGCGGCTGCGACGACCTGTTCGCCCTCGAGCGCGCCGGCAAACTGGACGCGTTGCTGGGGGCCTGATTCGGTCCCCTTTACCCCCACACCTCTGAAGATCACAAGGATCAGCGATGACCGATCAAGCGAACAATGGCGCTGCCGCCGAAAACGAACCGCAGTTCTCGCTGCAGCGCATCTACGTGCGTGACCTGTCGTTCGAAGCCCCGAAAAGCCCGGCGATCTTCCGCCAGCAGTGGGAACCCAGCGTTTCCCTGGACCTGAACACCCGCCAGAAAGGCCTGGAAGGCGACTTCCACGAAGTCGTGCTGACCCTGTCGGTCACGGTCAAGAACGGCGAAGAAGTGGCGTTCATCGCCGAAGTGCAACAGGCCGGTATCTTTCTGATCAAGGGTCTGGACGAAGGCTCGATGAGCCACACCCTGGGTGCTTTCTGCCCCAACATCCTGTTCCCGTATGCCCGCGAGACCCTGGACAGCCTGGTAACCCGCGGTTCGTTCCCGGCGCTGATGCTCGCTCCGGTGAACTTCGACATGCTCTACGCGCAGGAACTGCAACGCATGCAGGAATCGGGCGAAGCGCCTTCGGCCCAGTAAGCATGGCCGTGCTGTGAACAAAAAGCGCCTTTCGGGGCGCTTTTTTGTGTGTGCGTGCTGCCTCTTTCGCGAGCCCTCTGCCCGCGAAGAGGCCCTCAGGCCCTACTCAAACCCCAACTGTCGCCAGGCTTCATAGACAGCCACCGCCACCGTATTGGACAGATTCAAACTGCGGCACCCCTCGCGCATCGGCAGGCGCAACTTGTGCTGGCTGTCCAGCGCGTCCAGCACCTCGGCCGGCAGCCCACGGCTTTCCGGACCGAACAGGAACGCATCGCCCTTCTCGAAGCTGGCATCATGAAACGGCCGCGAACCCTTGGTGGTGAACGCGAACACCCGTGGCTGCCCCAGGCTTTCCAGGCAACTGGCCAGATCGGCATGGCGCTGCAGCGTGGCATATTCGTGATAATCCAGGCCGGCCCGACGCAAGCGCTTGTCGTCCAGCTCGAAGCCGATCGGCTCTATCAGGTGCAGGGCACAACCGCTGTTGGCACACAGCCTGATAATGTTGCCCGTATTGGGTGGAATCTCTGGTTGAAAAAGGATCACGTGAAACATGCGCGGCACCGAACTGAAGGACGGGCAGCATTCTACTCCTGATCCGAGCGAGCGTTCGCAACTGTGGCCACGGGTCTTGGGCTCGCTGGCCCTGTTCGGCCTGCTGATCGGCCTGATGATCGGCCGCCTGACCAATCCCGAGCCTGCTCGCCTGGACAACATCGAAGTGCACCGCGACCAGCTGGTGCTGTGGTTCAACGACGAGCCGAAGGTGCATGCCGAGGTGGTCGAAGGAACGGTGGCGATGCTGTTCGACGCCACGGGTGCGCCGGCCAGCGGGCGGTTGCTGG
>NZ_DJUS01000099.1:219-5657 GCF_002438365.1 Pseudomonas sp. UBA6276 | reverse complement strand
AGCATCAGCGTAGAAGTACGCAAGAAGAAAGTATTCGTTCAGCGCAGCCCGGAAGAAATCCAGGCCGAGCAGAAGCGTGAGCTCGAAGAGCGTCGCGCAGCGGAAAATGCTGCCCGTCAGAAGGCTGAGCAGGAAGCCCGTTCGCGTGCCGAAGAAGAAGCACGCAAGCAGCCTGGCAGCACCGTTCAGACGGACGCCCCTGCCGCACCGGCACCAGCTCCATCGGCACCGAGCGTCGATGTGGCTGCCGTTGCTCCGGCACCGGCGCCCGAGCGCAAGAAGGAAGAGCCTCGTCGTCCCGACAAGCCGCGCAACGACGATCGTCGCAGCGGCAGTGGCAACAGTGATGGCGAGCGCAAGAACCAGCCTCACCGTGCCACCGTCAAGGAGAAGGCTCCGACTCCGCGCGCCGCGCCTCGTACCACCGACGAAGAAAGCGATGGCTTCCGTCGTGGCGGTCGTGGCAAGGGCAAGCTGAAGAAGCGCAACGCCCACGGCTTCCAGAGTCCTACCGGTCCTCTGGTGCGTGACGTGAAAATCGGCGAGACCATCTCTGTCGGCGATCTCGCTGCGCAGATGTCGGTCAAGGCTGCCGAGATCATCAAGTTCATGTTCAAGCTGGGCACTCCGGCCACCATCAACCAGGTGCTGGATCAGGAAACTGCTCAGCTGGTTGCCGAGGAGCTGGGCCACAAGGTGACCCTGGTCAGCGACACCGCTCTGGAAGATTCCCTGGCCGAATCGCTGAAGTTCGAAGGTGAAGCCTTCGCTCGTGCTCCGGTCGTGACCGTCATGGGCCACGTTGACCACGGCAAGACCTCGCTGCTCGACTACATTCGTCGTGCCAAGGTCGCTGCTGGTGAAGCCGGCGGCATCACTCAGCACATCGGTGCCTACCACGTTGAAACCGAGCGCGGCATGGTCACCTTCCTCGACACCCCGGGCCACGCCGCGTTTACCGCGATGCGTGCCCGTGGTGCCAAGGCGACGGACATCGTGATCCTGGTGGTCGCGGCGGACGACGGCGTGATGCCGCAAACCATCGAAGCCGTTCAGCATGCGAAAGCCGCTGGCGTGCCACTGGTGGTCGCGGTGAACAAGATCGACAAGCCAGGTGCCGACCTGGACCGTATCCGCAGCGAGCTGTCGGTTCACGGTGTGACTTCCGAAGAGTGGGGCGGCGACACCCCGTTCGTACCGGTTTCGGCCAAGCAAGGTACGGGCGTCGACGAATTGCTCGAAGCTGTGTTGCTGCAGGCTGAAGTACTGGAATTGACCGCAACGCCTTCGGCTCCTGGCCGTGGTGTGGTCGTCGAATCGCGCCTGGACAAGGGCCGCGGTCCGGTAGCCACCGTGCTGGTTCAGGACGGTACGCTGCGTCAGGGCGACATGGTGCTGGTCGGTTCGAACTACGGCCGTGTACGGGCCATGCTCGACGAGAACGGCAAGCCGATCAAGGAAGCCGGTCCGGCCATCCCGGTCGAGATCTTGGGCCTTGACGGTACCCCGGATGCTGGCGACGAGATGAGCGTGGTTGCCGACGAGAAGAAAGCCCGTGAAGTGGCTCTGTTCCGTCAAGGCAAGTTCCGCGAAGTCAAGCTGGCCCGTGCTCACGCCGGCAAGCTGGAAAACATCTTCGAGAACATGGGTCAGGAAGAGAAGAAGACGCTCAACATCGTCCTCAAATCCGACGTCCGTGGATCGCTAGAAGCGTTGCAGGGCGCCTTGAACGGCCTGGGCAACGACGAAGTGCAGGTGCGTGTGGTCGGTGGCGGCGTCGGTGGTATCACCGAATCCGATGCCAACCTGGCCCTGGCTTCGACAGCGGTACTGTTCGGCTTCAACGTGCGGGCCGATGCCGGCGCGCGCAAGATCGTCGAGCAGGAAGGTCTGGATATGCGTTACTACAACGTGATCTACGACATCATCGAAGACGTCAAGAAAGCCCTGACCGGTATGCTCGGCAGCGATGTTCGCGAGAACATCCTGGGTATCGCCGAAGTGCGTGACGTGTTCCGTTCGCCGAAGTTCGGTGCGATCGCCGGCTGCATGGTCATCGAGGGTGTGGTCTTCCGCAACCGTCCGATCCGTGTACTGCGCGAAGACATCGTGATCTTCGAAGGCGAGCTGGAATCGCTGCGTCGCTTCAAGGACGATGCGTCCGAAGTGCGTGCCGGCATGGAATGCGGTATCGGCGTGAAGAGCTACAACGACGTCAAGGTCGGTGACAAGATCGAAGTCTTCGAGAAAGTCCAAGTGGCTCGTACCCTCTAAGCCGCGACCTCCAGGAACCGGTCCGGCCATCGCCGGGCAGGTTCTAAACGCAACGCCCGATCCGGCCCAGCCTGATCGGGCGTTTGCCGCTCTAGTTACAGGTAATGAAACATGGCAAAAGAATACAGCCGTACCCAGCGCATCGGCGATCAGATGCAGCGTGAACTGGCGCAACTGATCCGTCGCGAAGTCAAGGATCCACGCGTCGGCCTGGTCACCATCACAGCGGTGGAAGTCAGCCGCGATGTCGGCCATGCCAAGGTGTTCATCACCGTCATGGGCCAGGACAGCGCTGCTGATATCGCCCAGAGCATCAAGGTGCTGAACTCGGCCGCCGGCTTCCTGCGCATGCAGTTGGCCAAGGAAATGAAGTTGCGCAGCGTGCCGCAACTGCATTTCCACTACGACGAAAGCGTGAGCCGTGGCGCTCATCTCTCGGCGTTGATCGAGCGTGCCGTGGCCGAAGACAGCCAGCATCACGCAGACGATTCGGCCGAAGAGTCCAAGGAGTAATCCCGGTGGCTCAGGTCAAGCGTATCCGTCGCAACGTCAGTGGCATCATCCTGCTGGACAAGCCACTGGGGTTCACTTCCAACGCGGCTTTGCAGAAAGTGCGCTGGCTGCTCAATGCCGAGAAGGCCGGTCATACCGGCAGCCTTGACCCCTTGGCTACCGGCGTGCTGCCGCTGTGCTTTGGCGAGGCGACCAAATTCTCCCAGTACCTGCTCGACTCCGACAAGGGCTATGAGACATTGGCCCAGTTGGGCAAGACCACGACCACGGCCGATGCCGAGGGCGAGGTTCTGCAGACCCGCGAGGTGACCGTCGGTCAGTCCGACATCGAAGCCGTGTTGCCTCGATTCCGCGGGCAGATCAGCCAGATACCGCCGATGTACTCGGCGCTCAAGCGTGACGGCCAGCCGCTCTACAAACTGGCGCGTGCCGGTGAAGTAGTGGAGCGCGAGCCGCGTTCTGTTACTATTGCGCGGCTCGAATTGCTTGGCTGCGAGCAGACCACTGCGCGGTTCGCCGTGGACTGCAGCAAAGGCACCTACATTCGGACCCTGGTCGAGGACATCGGCGAGGCGTTGGAGTGTGGTGCGTACGTCGCCGAGCTGCGTCGGACCCAGGCGGGCCCGTTCAGCCTGGCGCAAACCGTGACACTGGAAGAGCTTGAAGCGGTGCATGCCGAGGGCGGAAACGAGGCGGTGGACAGGTTCCTGCTGCCATCGGACAGCGGCCTGCAGGATTGGCCACTGCTGCAGTTCTCGGAGCACAGTGCGTTCTACTGGCTTCATGGCCAGCCTGTAAGGGCTCCGGAAGCCCCCAAGTTCGGCATGGTGCGGGTACAGGATCACAATGGTCGCTTCATCGGTATCGGTGAAGTGAGCGAAGACGGGCGCATTGCGCCGCGTCGCTTGATTCGGTCGGAATGACCGATCCCGGTCGTCACGGTGTTCGTGACGGCTGGTCGAGGACGGCTGTCAACAGGCACGGTCGCGCCTCTTCTCATGAATACAGGGTTCTGCCCTGGCCTGTTGGACACTGCATGCAGTGCCCTTGATAGTGGAGATGCCTCATGGCTCTTAGCGTTGAAGACAAAGCTCAAATCGTTGCCGACTACCAGCAAGCCGTTGGTGATACCGGTTCGCCAGAAGTGCAGGTTGCACTGCTGACGCACAACATCAACAAGCTGCAGGGTCACTTCAAGGCCAACGGCAAAGACCACCACTCCCGTCGTGGTCTGATCCGCATGGTCAACCAGCGCCGCAAGCTGCTGGACTACCTGAAGGGCAAGGACGTCACCCGTTACAGCGCCCTGATCGGTCGTCTGGGTCTGCGTCGCTAATAGCGGCTCGACACGCGGTGACAAGCGTGGTTCGCCATGTTCGCAGGCCTGGGCACAAGCTCGGGCCTGCGAGGGCGCCACGCGCAATCCTGAGGTTGGTTGTCTGTCGTACCCCAGCGGGTTTCTCGCAGGGGCGGGCAGGCTCCCAGCCTCAAGTTGTATCTGGACGGTCAACGGGGCCGATTCCCCGCTCTGCCCAAGAATTTCGCAAGAAACCAGTTCCCCCAAGAGCCAACAGAAGGTAGGAAACCGTGAACCCGGTAATCAAGACGTTTCAATTCGGTCAATCGACCGTAACCCTCGAAACGGGCCGCATTGCCCGTCAAGCCTCCGGCGCCGTACTGGTCACCGTCGATAACGACGTGACCGTGCTGGTTACCGTGGTAGGTGCCAAGCAAGCCGATCCAGGCAAAGGCTTTTTCCCGCTGTCCGTGCACTACCAGGAAAAGACCTACGCTGCCGGCAAGATCCCCGGTGGTTTCTTCAAGCGTGAAGGCCGTCCTTCCGAAAAAGAAACCCTGACTTCGCGTTTGATCGATCGCCCGATCCGCCCCCTGTTCCCAGAAGGCTTCATGAACGAAGTGCAGGTCGTCTGCACCGTCGTTTCCACCAGCAAGAAAACCGATCCGGACATCGCTGCGATGATCGGTACCTCGGCAGCCCTGGCTATTTCCGGCATTCCGTTCGATGGTCCGATCGGCGCTGCGCGCGTGGCTTTCCACGAGAGCACTGGCTACCTGCTGAACCCGACCTACGAGCAGCAGCAGGCGTCGAGCCTGGACATGGTCGTGGCCGGTACCAAAGACGCCGTGCTGATGGTTGAATCGGAAGCCAAAGAGCTGACCGAAGACCAGATGCTGGGCGCTGTGCTGTTCGCCCACGACGAGTTCCAGTCGGTCATCAAGGCCGTTGGCGAGCTGGCTGCCGAAGCCGCCAAGCCTACCTGGAGCTGGACGCCGAAAGCCTGGAACACCGAGCTGCTCGGCGCGATCCGTGGCGAATTCGGCGACGCCGTTTCCCAGGCCTACACCATCACCGTCAAGGCCGATCGCTACGCCAAGCTGGGCGAGCTGCGTGAGCAGGTAATTGCCAAGTTCTCCGGCGAAGAAGGTCAGCCGACCGCAGCCGAAGTGAAGGAAATCTTCGGCGAGATCGAGTACCGCACCGTTCGCGAAAACATCGTCAACGGCAAGCCACGCATCGACGGTCGCGACACCAAGACCGTGCGTCCGCTGAACATCGAAGTCGGTGTACTGCCCAAGACCCACGGCTCGGCTCTGTTCACCCG
This sequence comes from Pseudomonas sp. UBA6276, assembly GCF_002438365.1. Classification (NCBI taxonomy): domain Bacteria; kingdom Pseudomonadati; phylum Pseudomonadota; class Gammaproteobacteria; order Pseudomonadales; family Pseudomonadaceae; genus Pseudomonas; species Pseudomonas sp. UBA6276. The sequence goes on along the minus strand of NZ_DJUS01000099.1, from coordinate 246 downwards.
TGGTGAAACCCAGGCGCTGGTCGTCGC
>NZ_DJUS01000099.1:0-156 GCF_002438365.1 Pseudomonas sp. UBA6276 | reverse complement strand
TCATGCTGCACTACAACTTCCCTCCGTTCTCGGTGGGCGAGTGTGGTCGCATGGGCGGTGCAGGCCGTCGCGAAATCGGTCACGGCCGTCTGGCCCGTCGTTCGGTACAGGCCATGCTGCCCGCCGCCGACGTGTTCCCGTACACCATCCGCGTGG
>NZ_DJUS01000097.1:0-2874 GCF_002438365.1 Pseudomonas sp. UBA6276 | reverse complement strand
CAGGCGCTGCGCGCCGCCCTCGACGCTCGTTCGTCATTGCTCGACTCATTGCATGAACAGGGTACCGATTGCTATCGACTGTTCCACGGCAGCCAGGAAGGGGCCAGTGGCCTGACCGTCGACCGCTATGGCGCACAGTTGCTGGTGCAAAGCTTCCACCAGACGCTGGAGCGCGAAGACCTGTTGGCCGTGCACGGTGCGGTCGAGCAGCATCTGCAGACGCCGCTACTGCTGGTGTACAACGACCGGTCACGGGGCAATTCGCGGATCGATCGGGAAGACTCGGTGTATCGCGCCGAAGACGCCGCACTGGTCGACCTGGTTGGACGTGAATGGGGCCTGAACTATCGCGTGCGTGGCCGTCATCCTGGCCAGGACCCGTTGCTGTTTCTCGACCTGCGCAATGCGCGTGGCTGGGTCAAGCAGCACAGTGCCGGCAAAAGCGTGTTGAACCTGTTCGCCTACACCTGCGGCGTTGGCCTGAGTGCAGCGGCAGGCGGTGCCCGTGAGGTGTGCAACCTGGACTTTGCCGAAGGCAACCTGGCGGTCGGTGCCGAGAACGGGGCGCTGAACCCCGAGCTTGCGCCCATGCAGTTCATCCAGTCGGACTATTTCCCGGCCATACGCCAGTTGGCCGGCCTGCCGATCACCGCGCGCCGAGGCCAGAAGCTGCCAGCCTACCCGCGCTTGCCGCAGCGTCAGTACGACCTGGTCTTTCTCGATCCGCCAGCCTGGGCGAAGAGCGCATTCGGTACGGTCGATCTGCTGCGCGATTATCAAAGCCTGCTCAAACCAGCGATTCTCGCCACCGCCGAGAACGGTGTACTGGTCTGCTGTAACAACCTGGCGAAGGTCAACCTGGACGACTGGCGCGATCAGGTGCTGCGCTGCGCCGAGAAAGCCGGTCGGCCTGTACGTGAATGCTCGGTACTGGCGCCAGCGGCTGATTTTCCATCCAGCGACGGTCAGCCACCCTTGAAGACGCTGATCCTGAATTTCTAGTTTTCCTACATCAACTGGTGAAAATTCCATGACTTACGCGGGCTGAGTCATAGGAACCACATTGACGTGCCATACTCCAAGCACCTCCGATCACGTCAGATGGCCCCATTTCCATGTCCAAAGGATTGAAACGCACTGCCGCCACCCTCGTGGCGCTGGTTGCGCTGTACGCGATGCTCGGTTTCCTGATCCTGCCCGGCGTAGCGCTGCGGGTAGCCAATCAGCAGCTAGCGGCCTACTCCACCGTGCCTGCACATTTGCAGCGGCTGGAGTTCAATCCGTTCAGTCTCGAGCTGACCCTGTGGGGGCTAAAGATCGGCGAGCCCGGCGCCGAACAGATCGGTTTCGAGCGACTGTACGCCAACCTGCAAGTGGACAGCCTGTGGACCGGCGCCTTGCATCTGGTCGCAGTGGAACTGGACAGACCGCAGACTCAAGTACTGTTCGACAAAAGCGGCAAGCTCAACCTGAGCGCCCTGTTCAAGCTTCCGGCCAGCGATACCGCTGCCGTGCAGGATGCGCCTTCCGAACCTTTCGCCTTGCGCATCGGCAGCATCAAGCTGGTTGATGGGCGTTTGCATTTCAAGGATCTGCGCCCCAGCCAGCCCATCGAATTTCTATACGACTCGATGAATCTGGAGCTGCAGAACCTCAGCACGCTGCCAGACGATCATGCCGACATGACCCTGGTTGCCAACAGCCCTCAGGGCGGTCGTATCGACTGGCGTGGCCGGATCGGCTTGAGCCCGGTGTCGTCCCAGGGATCGTTGAAGGTGACCGATGCGCAGATGAGCGTCTGGTGGCCGTACGTGCGCGACAGCGTGCCGTTGGTGCTGGAAAAGGGCGTGTTCACCCTGAGTGCCGATTACAACCTCAATCTGGCCAAGCAGACCGAGCTGAAACTGGACAAGGTGGCCCTTAGCGTCGCGCCCTTCGCGATCGCAGCTCCCGATGGACGTCCCCTGGCTCGACTCGAGCGCCTGGACGTCAGCGACACATCGGTCGACCTGGTCAAGCAACAGGTCAGTGTCGGTCGGATACGCAGTCACAAGCTGGAAACCTGGGCCGCCCGCGAGGCGGATGGGCAGCTCGACTGGCAGAAGCTGTTCGCCAGCTCGGCACCGCAGCAGCCAGCACCCAAAGAACCGACGAATTCGCCGGCCAAGCCCTGGCAGGTGCTGCTCAAGGATGTCCAGCTGCGTGACTACCAGGTGCATCTGGCCGACCGTGTGCCTACCGATGAGGTCGCCGTAAACGTGGGTCCACTCAACCTGGACCTGCATGACTTCGACAGCCTCAACGGCGCGCCCTTCACCCTCAAGCTCGATACCGGCCTGGGCAAGCAAGGTCGTGTACAGGCCAGCGGCGAGGTCAGTCTGGCGCCGGTTGCTGCCCGCATGAAGGTCAGCACTCAGGACATCGACCTGCGTATCGCGCAGGCCTACATCAGTCCGCTGATTCGTCTGGAACTGCGCAGCGGCATGCTCGACAGCGATCTCGATGTGCAACTGACCGGCACCGAACCCCTAGCCATGACCGTATCCGGTCGCGCCGAAGTCGATCAATTGCACACGCTCGATACGCTCAAGGAGCGCGACTTCGTCAAATGGCAGCACCTGACCCTGACCGGTCTGGAGTATCGCCACGGCGATCGCCTGGACATCGAGCGGGTCCAGCTGCAGCAGCCGTATGCGCGCTTCATGATCAACGAGGACCGCACCACCAATATCGACGACCTGCTGATTCCGCAACCGGCGCAGCCCGCCGAGCCGGTCCGGGCTGGCAAACCGGCCGATGCGGAAACGCCACTGGGCATCCGCATCGGCGCCGTGGACATCGACAACGGCTCAGCCAACTTCGCCGACTTCAGCC
>NZ_DJUS01000136.1:0-4749 GCF_002438365.1 Pseudomonas sp. UBA6276 | reverse complement strand
CCAAGAGCCTGAGCAAGCTGCTCAGCCTCGGTGCGCAGCGCGGCCAGACCCTGGAACTGGTGGCTGAACCCACCATTGCAGACGACGCCCTGCCAGCGCTGCTGAAGGCCATTGAAGAAGGTCTGGGCGAAGAAGTGGAGCCGCTGCCAGCGGTCACCGAAGCGGCGCCGCAGCAGGCACCGGTCGCCAAGGCGCCCAAGGCCAAGCCGCAGGCACCGCGCACCGGGGCCCAGGTCCAGGGCGTCGCCGCTGCCCCCGGCATCGCCATGGGGCCGGCGCACATCCAGGTGCTGCACGATTTCGAATATCCCCAGCTCGGTGAATCCGTGGCGCTCGAACGCGAGCGTCTGCAGGCCGCCCTGGGCCAGGTCCGCCAGGACATCGAAGGGCTGATCCAGCGGGCTCAGGCGCAGGCCATCCGCGAGATCTTCGTCACTCACCAGGAAATGCTCGACGACCCGGCGCTGACCGATGAAGTCGCCGCGCGTCTGCAGCAGGGCGAAAGTGCTGCCGCAGCCTGGAACACGGTGATCGAGGCTGCCGCAGTGCAGCAGGAAGCGCTGCAGGATGCCCTGCTGGCCGAGCGCGCAGCTGATCTGCGCGACATCGGTCGACGCGTGCTGGCACAACTGTGCGGCGTACCGACGCTGGAAGAGCCCAAGGAAGCCTACATTCTGGTGATGGACGAGGTCGGTCCTTCCGATGTGGCCCGTCTTGACCCGGCTCGTGTGGCCGGGATTCTCACCGCGCGCGGTGGCGCCACGGCGCACAGCGCCATCGTCGCGCGTGCTCTGGGCATTCCGGCCGTGGTCGGCGCAGGCGAAGGCGTGTTGCAGATCGCTGCCGGTACGGCGCTGCTGATCGACGGTCAGCGCGGGCTGTTGACCGTGGCTCCGGCGCCCGAGGTGCTGGAACGTGCCCTGGCCGACCGTGATCGCCGCGAGCAGCGCCTGCAGGCCGCGGCCGAGCGACGCATGGAAAGCGCGGTGACCCTCGACGGGCACGCCGTGGAAGTATTTGCCAACATCGGCGAAAGCGCCGGTGTTGCCAAGGCCGTGGAGCAGGGCGCCGAGGGCGTTGGCCTGCTGCGCACCGAGCTGATTTTCATGGCCCATTCGCAAGCCCCGGATGAGGCCGTGCAGGAAGCCGAGTACCGCCGTGTGCTCGATGGCCTGCGAGGTCGACCACTGGTGGTACGCACCCTCGATGTGGGCGGCGACAAGCCGTTGCCGTACTGGCCGATCGACAAGGAAGAGAACCCGTTCCTGGGTGTGCGCGGCATTCGCCTCACGCTGCAGCGCCCCGACGTGATGGAAGGCCAGCTGCGCGCATTGCTGCGCGCCGCCGACAATCGTCCGTTGCGGATCATGTTCCCCATGGTCGGCAGCGTCGAGGAGTGGCGCCAGGCCAAGGACATGACCGAGCGCGTGCGTCGCGAGATTCCGGTCAAGGATCTGCAACTGGGCATCATGATCGAAGTGCCGTCGGCGGCCTTGCTGGCTCCGGTACTGGCCCGCGAGGTCGACTTTTTCAGCATCGGCACCAACGACCTGACCCAGTACACCCTGGCCATCGACCGTGGCCACCCAACCTTGTCGGCCCAGGCCGATGGTCTGCACCCGGCCGTACTGCAATTGATCGACATCACCGTGCGTGCAGCCCATGACTACGGCAAATGGGTCGGCGTCTGTGGTGAGCTGGCAGCCGACCCGTTGGCCGTGCCGTTGCTGGTCGGCCTGGGTGTGGACGAATTGAGTGTCTCGGCGCGCAGCATTGCCGAGGTCAAGGCGGGGGTGCGCGAGTTGACGCTCAGCCACGCGCAACAATTGGCCCGGCATGCGCTCGGGTTGGGCACCGCCACGCAGGTGCGTGCCCTGGTGGAGAAATCTTGATGGCACGCATCCTGACCCTGACGCTCAATCCGGCGTTGGACCTGACCGTGGAGATCGACGGCCTGGAACTGGGCGAAGTCAATCGCAGCAATGCCCTGCACCGTCACGCAGCCGGCAAGGGCCTCAATGTCGCCCAAGTGCTGGCCGACCTCGGCCATCAGGTGACCGTGAGTGGTTTTCTCGGCGATGCCAATGCGCAGCCGTTCGAGGCGCTGTTCGCGCAGCGCGGTTTTACCGATGCGTTCATTCGCGTGCCGGGTGAGACGCGCAGCAACATCAAACTGGCCGAGCGCAGTGGCCGTGTCACCGACGTCAACGGTCCGGGTCCGGTGGTCGACGATCAGGCCCAGGCGGCGCTGCTGGCTCGTCTGCAGGACATCGCGCCGGGGCACGATGCGGTGGTGGTCGCCGGCAGCTTGCCGCGTGGGGTGAATCCGCAGTGGTTCCAGGCGCTGCTCGAAACGCTTGCGCGCATGGACCTGAAAGTGGCGCTCGACACCAGTGGCGCGGCCCTGCGCGCCGGCTTGCTGACCCGTCCATGGCTGGTCAAGCCCAATACCCATGAGCTCACCGAGGTGCTTGGCAGCTCGGTGGAAACGCCTGCCGAGCAGTCCGCTGCGGCCCAGCGCCTGTTGGCCGACGGGGTCGGCAACGTGGTGATTTCCCAAGGCGAGCGCGGCGTCAATTGGTTCGCGGCCGACCTGGCCTTGCAGGCCTTGCCGCCCACCGTCGACGTGGCCAGTACCGTAGGTGCCGGGGACTCGTTGCTGGCCGGGCTGGTACACGGTCTGCTCAGCGAACGGACGCCGGAACACAGCCTGCGCACGGCCACCGCGATCGCCGCCATGGCGGTGACGCAGATCGGCTTCGGAATCAGTGATGCCGCGCACCTGTCGCGGCTTGAAAGCGGCGTCAGTGTACGTCCGCTGACAGAACAATAAGAGGGTTGAAGATGAAACTAGCTATTGTCACCGCGTGCCCCAGCGGGCGGGTGTCCAGCGTCTTGAGCGCACGTCTGCTCGACGCGGCGGCCCGTCGCCAGGGCTGGAGCACCAGCGTTGAAGTGTTCGACCCGCAAAACCCCGAGCAGCGTCTGACCGCGGCTGATATCGAAGCTGCGGATTGGGTGCTGGTGGTCAACACCGGTGCCATGGACCTGAGCCGTTTTGTCGGCAAGCGTCTGTTTCAGAGCAGCCCGGCCCACGCCCTGCAGGATGTCGACGGCTTTCTGCGGCAGGCTGCCGAACAGGCCAAACCCTACGCAGCCGCGCCGGCGGCAGCCGCAACGGCGTCGCGTGCACCGCGTCTGGTGGCGGTAACCGCCTGCCCGACCGGGGTGGCGCACACCTTCATGGCGGCCGAAGCGTTGCAGCAGGGCGCCAAGCAGTTGGGCTACGAGTTGCAGGTGGAAACCCAGGGTTCGGTGGGCGCGCGCAACCCGTTGAGCGTACAGGCCATCGACGAGGCCGACGTGGTGTTGCTGGCCGCCGATATCGAAGTGGCCACCGAGCGTTTTGCCGGCAAGAAGATCTATCGCTGCGGCACCGGCATTGCCCTGAAACAGGCTCAAGCGACCCTCAACAAAGCGCTGGCCGAAGGTGAGGTGGAATCCACCGGCAGCGCCGCCGGTGCACCCAAGAAGCAGGAAAAGACCGGTGTCTACAAGCACCTGTTGACCGGTGTGTCGTTCATGCTGCCGATGGTGGTGGCGGGTGGCTTGCTGATCGCGCTGTCGTTCGTGTTCGGTATCGAGGCGTTCAAGGAGCCCGGCACCTTGCCGGCCGCCCTGATGCAGATCGGTGGCGAAGCCGCGTTCAAGCTGATGGTGCCGTTGCTGGCGGGCTACATCGCCTATTCGATCGCCGACCGTCCGGGGCTTGCGCCGGGCATGATCGGCGGCTTGCTGGCGAGCACCTTGGGTGCCGGCTTCATCGGTGGTATCGCGGCGGGTTTCATTGCCGGTTACGCGGCCAAGGCGATCAACCGCTATGCGAAGCTGCCGGCCAGTCTGGAAGCCTTGAAGCCGATCCTGATCATTCCCCTGCTGGCCAGTTTGTTCACAGGCCTGGTGATGATCTATGTCGTCGGCAAGCCGGTGGCTGGAATGCTGGCAGGTCTGACGACTTTCCTCGACAGCATGGGCACCACCAACGCGTTGCTGCTCGGGGTGCTGCTGGGCGCGATGATGTGCGTCGACCTGGGCGGGCCGATCAACAAGGCGGCGTATGCGTTTTCGGTGGGGCTGCTGGCGTCGCAGAGCTATGCGCCGATGGCCGCAACCATGGCGGCGGGCATGGTGCCGCCGATCGGTCTGGGGCTGGCGACCTTCTTCGCCCGGCGCAAATTCGCCCAGACCGAGCGCGAGGCAGGCAAGGCGGCGTTGGTGCTGGGGTTGTGCTTCATTTCCGAGGGCGCCATCCCGTTCGCCGCCAAGGACCCATTGCGGGTCATTCCGGCGAGCATTGTCGGTGGGGCCTTGACCGGTGCATTGTCGATGTACTTCGGCTGCAAGCTGATGGCGCCGCACGGTGGCTTGTTCGTGCTGCTGATTCCGAACGCGATCAACCATGCCTTGTTGTATCTGATGGCCATCGTCGCCGGTGCCCTGTTGACCGCGGTCGTGTATGCCGTGATCAAAAAGCCCGAGACCCAGGAAATCGCCGTAGAACCGGCCAAAGCCTGACCCTGTAGCAGCGGCGCAAGCCGCGTCCGGCCTCATCGCGGCCTTCCAGATACACCGCATGCACCGCCGACGCGGCTCGCGCCGCTGCTACAGAAACACTGCGATCCCCTGTCGCAGCGGTGCAAGCCGCGTCCGGCCTTGACGCGGTTTTTCAGATACACCGCACGCACCGCC